>CP092821.1:900000-1159797 GCA_022530585.1 Candidatus Nealsonbacteria bacterium DGGOD1a | reverse complement strand
CCGATATTCGCGAAAAAAAACAAGAAAAAATGAAAACAAAAAATATTTTTACACAACAATTCGTCCGATTACTCTCAAAAAAAAGACAACACACAACAATTCGCGTAAAAAATCAACAGGTTTCCTGTGTTGAAAACTTGTGGAAAAATATGGGTAAAATGTGGATAAAACCGGAAAATTAACACTATTGACACCTTATCATTTTTTAAATGGATTTGTCGAGGGACGCGCCAAACAAGCCTTTACTTTTTGCCGCTTTAGAGTACAATGGGGTTGTATTAAAACAACCATATGAGCGTAACTTATCAGCCGAAGAAAAGAAAAAGGAGCAAGGCGCATGGTTTTCGCAAGCGTTCGAGAACCACGGGCGGGAAACGCGTCATAAAAGCGCGCCGCGCCAAGGGCAGGGAAAAACTTACCGTTTAATTCTCTTTATTCCCCGTCGGCTCGCCGCGGGGGACAAAAAGAATGAGGAGTTCGGAGGAAACATCTTCCGGTTGCGGCGGGGCCAATACCCCGACGCAAGAACCCAATTTATTTTGACATCCATGTTGCCGCCGGCCAACCGCCTTAGAAAAGAAAAAGAGATTAAGCGGGCGCTTGCCAGCCCGAAGAGCCGCAGGTTCGGCTTGTTGGTATGCAAAACGGCGGCCAACGATTCGGCGGTCGCGCGTTTTTGTTTTGTCGTATCCAAACGAGTGTCTAAAAACGCGACCGCGCGAAACAAACTTAAACGCCGGTTGCGCGCCGCGGCCGCGGCGATTTTAAAGAATGTCTTGCCCGGTTTCGATTGCGTTATTATCGCGAATCCGGGCGCGAACAAGAAGGAATACCGGGAACTGGCGGCCGGCGTGGAAAAGCTTTTGGCAATGTCCGGGGTTTTGTCTAATTTAAAATTGAAAGATCAAAATGAAAAATGACAATTTAAAATTGCAAAATGTTTGAATTTTAGTATTTTAACATTTTGCATTGTCATTTTAATCTTTGGTTTTTGCGCTTTTAACCCAATTCATGAATTTTTTTGACGCCATTCTTTATCAGCCGTTTTTTAATGTTTTGGTCGTTTTATACCAATATCTTGGCGATTTCGGGTTTGCCGTGATCGCGCTCACGGTGTTGATCCGCGTGCTTCTTTATCCCCTTGCCGCCGAATCGATCCGGGTTCAAAAAGTTACCGCCCAAATACAGCCCCGGATGAAGGAGATACAGGAAAAATACAAAAACGATAAAGAAAAACAGGCGTTATTGATGATGGAATTGTGGCGGGAGAACAAAATCAACCCGTTGAGCAGTATTTTGTTTTTGATTATCCAGATTCCGGTTTTGTGGACGCTGTACCGCGTTTTTTTGGACGGCTCAAAAGACAGTTCGCTTTCCATGCTTTATGGGTTTGTTCCCAATCCGGGGGCTATCGATCCGGCATTTTTTGGGGCGATAAATCTTTCCGCCTCGTTTCCGGCGTTCGCGGTTGCCGCCGCCGTATTGCAGTTTGTCCAGACAAAAATGATGATGCCCAAGACGCCGGACAAATCCGACAAAAAAGAAAAAAGCCAGAGCGAGCAATTCGCGGCGATGATGCAAACCCAATCTTTGTATGTGTTTCCCGCGATCACGGTATTGATATTTTGGGGATTGCCGGCGGCATTGAGTCTTTATTGGATTTCCACCAGCTTGTTTTCGATTGTCCAGCAATATTATATATTAAAGAAAAAATGATATGGAAGAAGATAACAATTTCGATCTAAAGAATGCCAAAAAAATTGCCGAAGATTTAATCGGGAAAATCGCGCCCGAAGTTCGGATTTCGGTTTTGCCGCAAAAAGATTTGACGGTTTGCATTGAGGCCAAAGTCGACGATCCGCAAACGTTGATCGGTTCGGGCGGCGAAACTTTGCTGGCGCTCCAGCATCTTTTGCGGATGATTATGAGAAAATCGCGTCCGGAACCGCTCTATGTCGATTTGGACATCAACGATTACAAAAAAAACCGCAACCGGCATTTGAAAGAATTGGCGGCAACCGCCGCCGACGAAGCGGCGCGGACCAAAAGAGAGGCGGCTTTGGCGCCGATGAGCGCTTATGACAGGAGGATCGTCCATATGGAATTGAGCCGGCGGGACGATATTGAGACTGAAAGCCGGGGTTTGGGGCCGGAAAGAAAGGTTGTGATTAAACCCAGAATAGCCGGCGGACGATAATTCAATAAAAAAACGCCCTCGCAAAAGGCGTTTTTTTGTTGGATTATTGCGGCGGCTGCATTTCCGCTTTGGCTTTTTTGATTTTGTTGATTTCTTCGGGGTTGGTGGTGATGATTTGGTCTTCGATGTACGATGCGACCACTTTCATCGCCACATGTTTTTGTCCGGCGAAAAATAATCCCTCGCCTATTTCGGCTTCCAGCAGGAACCCTTTTTCCCTTTCGGTGAGATTGAATGTTTTTTGGACCACATCGATGGTGGCCGGAGATTGTTTCATCAAAAATTGCAAAGACGAGTTGGTGATGATGGGCGCGCCGTAATTCGAGCGCATAAAATCGGCCACATCTTGGGTGATGGTGGAAACTCCCAGCCAGTATTTGCGCGCGCGTTTGCAGAGTCCGTATAAAAACGATGCGCCGTCTTCGCTCTGCATCAGTACCCAGGCTTCATCGACCACCAGGATGCGCTTGCGCAGTTTTGAACGCACTTTGTTCCAAATGTAATGCATAATAATGTACATTGCCGCGGTGCGCAGTTCGTTTTCCATGTCGCGGATGCCGAAAACCACCAGGGGTTTTTCCATGGAAATGTTGGTTGGCTGGTTGAAAAATTCCGAATATGTGCCCTGGGTGAATTTGCGGATGCGGCGCACCAGCGAATCGGTGCCGTCCATGCCTTCAAGCACCGCTTCCATATCCTGCATTAGCGGCGTGCGTTCCGGCCACAGTTGGGGGTCGGTTTCGGGGGTAATGTCTTTGGCGGCGTAGACTTCGGTCAAGGCCCGGTCAATGATGGAATCTTCTTCCGGATTGAGGCCGCCCAAAAGGATGCGCACCAGGCCCACGATATTGATGATGTTGGAACGGATCACATCGGCCGGGTTTTCGTCTTCGCGCGGTTCGGGCAGGTCAAACGGATTGATATGGTAGGGAGACGCCAGAGAAACATTCAAAAACGATCCGCCGGTGGATTCCGCCAATGTTTTGAATTCGTTTTCCGGATCGACCACGATGCCGTCGATTCCAAGCATCATTGAACGCAAAATTTCCAGTTTGACGCCGTAACTTTTTCCCGAACCGGATTTGGCGAAAATGACGCTGTTGGCGTTTTCAAGGCTGAAGCGGTCGAACAATATCAACGAATTGTTGTGCAGGTTGGTTCCGTAAAGAATCCCTTCGTTGGCGCTTAGATCAAACGAAACAAACGGGAATGTCGATGAAAGCGGCCCGGTGTTCATGGGCGTGTATATCTGTATTTGGTCCAATCCGTAGGGGCAGGTGGTGATAAATCCTTCTTTTTGCTGATACATCGAAGGTTTTATGTATACCAATTTCGATTCGAGAATCGAACGCAGGGTGGTTTCGATGTCGCGCAATTTTTCGAAATTGTCTTCGTAAACCGTTAGATAAATTCCCAGGCGGAACATCCGTTCCGTCGAGGTTTGGAGTTTGTCGCGCAAACTTTCCAAATCCTGATAAGCGATTTCCAGCGCCGGATCGCGCACCAGCCCTTTTTCTTCCCTTTCCATGATTTCGGCCTGCACTTCAGTGAGTTTTTTCCGCAAGTCCCGCAAAGTTTTGGCGGTGTCGATCGGATTGATGTGGAAAGCCACATCCATGGGCGTGTCCAGATTGATAACCGGCGTGAACCAGCCGGAATTCAAATAGCGCGGGTAGGAAAAAATAAAGAACGATTTTCCGCAACGCTCGCTTAATTTCAAATAATCCGGCGCCAGCATTATCGACGACGGCGCCACGATGTCTTTAATCGTGATGGTTTTCATTTGCAGTTCCTGACCCGGTACCGCGTTTTTCTTGTTTTTTTTAGCCATATGATAAAATTCAAATTCGAAGCACGAAATTCGAAATCCGAAACAAGCACGAATTTTCAAAATCTAAATTTTCAAAACAAAATACAGTATTCCGTTTCGGTCATTTGAATTTTGAAAATTCGATATTGTTTCGATATTTGGATTTTGATATTCGAACTTCCAGAATTGATCCTACTGGATCAATTCTGGCGGGATTTCCGGATAATATCCTCTTTCGGATTCTTCCAAATGATGGGTACTCCAGAGAAATTCGGCCAATTCCAGGCTGTTTAACGGCACGCATTGCAGGCTGCAGCGCCGCAATCCCAGCGCCACGAACTCCATGCGCTGCATTAGCTGGGACCGTCCCTGGTTGAATTGCTCCTGGGCCAGCTCCGCGGTTTTCGAGCGGTCGATTTTTTTGCCGTCTTTGTCTTTGGTCCCGCCGATGCCGGTTATCAGCATGGGCTGGAAGGGCACGATTACATAAAAAGATTTGTTCATTATCGATCCGCCGGCGACGATTTCATTGATGAAATTGCGGTATTCGATGATTTGCGTTCGCAAAAGATCGTTGTTTTGCCGGTTTTCCAAATCTTTTAATTTATCCAAATAGCTGGTGATATTGAGCTTGCGGCTTTGGACGATGATTTGCAGCGGGAAATCCAATGAGTTTAAAAAATTTTGGTAGTTGCCGATGATCGCGCTCTGTTCGTCTTCGGACATCAGCGCGAAATTTATGGAATTAACCATCATCGCCCCCCGCAACCCCTTGTTTTTCAAAATCATTATCCCCTCTTTGATCTGATCGATCTCGAGAAATTGTTGAGTTGATAAAATTGCCATACAGTTAAACTTAAATTCGAATATCGAATTTCGAAATCCGAAACAAATTCGAATTTTCAAAAAAAGAAATGTTCAAAACTAATTATTCCGATTTTCTTACGATTGCGCCAAAAATATTCATAAGTTCTTCGGATTCCTTGGCCAAAGCCTCTCGTTCTTTTTGCAATGATTCGTCGCTCCCGGAATCAATTAACATTAACCAAAACCTGCTTTCTTTCGCTTCTTTTCTTGAAATTTTTGCATGCATATTAAAATCCTTTTTGCCCAGTGCCTCGTTTGCTTCGATATAATTCGCTCCGATTGATCCCGATGATCTCGCAAGCTGCTTGCTGTCTTCTACATTAGAAATACTTCTCGGCAATTTTTTGAGGAAAGATCGGATTCTTCGCGCAAATTCGCAGGTTCTTTTTTCCAAATCATAGTGTTTTGCATTTGTTTCGGTCATTTGAAAATTATAATTTCGATATTGTTTCGGATTTCGAAATTCGATATTCGGATTTTGTTTATATAGTTTCAAGATAGTCGCGGATCTTTTGGAGGTTGTCGCGGTTGGGCGAAGTTTCGATTTTCACGCCGGAGGGAGCTTTTTTGATGAGAACTTTTTCTTGGGTGGCCGCGATCTGTTTTGGCATGGCAAAATTTTTCCAGAGGTATATTTGCGGCGACATCGCGAACGCTATGTAGTGGCGGATCGTCGTGGGCAGGTCGATGCCGTTGACTTTGGCGAACGCCAGGCCGCAGGCAACGCCCATAATTATCGCGATCAGCGCGATGGCAAACGGCAGGCTGGCTTTGCCCAGCGAAAAATAAATTATAAACGACAGCGCGCCGCCGCCGCCCACGAACGCGAATTGTTTGAGCGTCAGCGGTCCGACGATTTTGGCTTCCATGTCGATAAATTGCGGCAAAACGAAATTCATACAAAAAGTATATTTAATAATTAAGTATACCACATAGAAAAATATCGCAAAAGAAAAACTCCGCCAAAGACGGAGTTTTTTTGCAACAGAAAACAAAATTATTGTGCCAGTTGATCCGTCTCTTGCGTTTGCGCGGAATCTTGTGCTGGAGTTTGCGCGGGTTGCTGGGCGACAGCGTCGGCGGGGCTTGCCGCGGCCGCGCCGGCTTGCGGCTGGCATTGCAAATTATAAATTTTTTCGATCGACTCTTTGTAGGGAAACAGCAAAAAATTGTTGATTTCGGTGGTAACTTGCCGTATTCCGCCCTTCCCCTCCATCTCGGTTTTCAGCGCCGCGAAAAAATCATTGGGCGACAGCGCCCCCAAATAAATATTTTTTATTCCGCGGGTCATAAAATCCAATAATTGCGGCATATTGTTCCGTTCGCAGATTTTTTGGATGTTTTCGGAATTCGCTTGCGCGTAGATCGCGTCTTGCAAATCCTCGGGCAATTTTTGAAAAAGTTCGTCAAACTTCGCTTCATCGAGTTGGATCATAATTTTAAAGTTAAATAATATTTAAGTATACCACTTGCCCCAGTCGGGCAAAGTATTGACAAAATGATTTTTTCTGTTATAATAGCAAACAGAAAAAAAGGAGGACTTTAATGATTAAAGGAGCTAAATTGTTAAAAGACTTAATCATAGTGGAGTGTGTAATCTTTTTGTGTGGAATGGTGTGTCGTTTCGCATTGTTCCCTTTGATTTTCAGGGTTGACGGCAACGCGTTTTACTTTAAAACGATAGGGCTGTCGCTTATCTGGGGTGCGGCTATCGCGTTGGTTTTGCTGGTTTTAGGATTATTTCTTTCTAAGAAAACCAGCAGGCTTGCATGGTTGGCAATAATTCCACTTGGCGGTGTGGCAGTTGTCACCGCCATAGAAGCTAATTACTTGTACAACCGCAAGTATTTAAGCACAACGGACTTCTTGCCTTATTTGTTCAGCGGTACATTTTCTGCTGTAGAAGTTGGCTGGCCGGTTCTCCAATACGCTCCGTATGTAGCATTGGCAGGGATTGCATTATTTGCATGGTGGTACGAAGGGCGCGAATGATCCAATTTTTTATGGATAATCGCGCCATTTTATTTTGTCTTTCAAACCTTGACATTTATAAATTTTCTGTCATAATAATGCCAGTATTTACCCTAAAATTACGGGTATTTAAAGTTTCATATCCCCTCTCGAAACGAGGGTGAATCGAATGATGGACAAAAAAAGATATGGAGATGATTTGAGATGACATCGTCAGAAACGATTTACAATAGCTGGTTGAATAGTGCAGCGCGAAATGCAAGCGGGAATGGATTAAATTTAGGGAATGGGGCTGGCGATCTTATTGACGCTGGCCGGAGCCTTATACCTTCGTTAGGATGGTCTTCTTTGCCAATTCTCGCGGGGGCAGGCTTAGTTATCGCAGGAGCTACGGTAATCGCAGCAATTATGTTTGGGCCCAAATGGGGTGTGTTTTACGGCAACCCGCCTTCGGGTTACGCTGGAACAATAATCCAGGCGTTTCTTCCGACAAAGGTGTCGCGCGCCAAAATAAATCCGTTAGACGGAGGGCCATTTGTGAAAGTCGTTGAAATAAATGGCAAAAGCACGGAAGTCAAAGATATGGAAAATGTCTGGACCAGCACCGGTAAATATGTTGGTTCATTCGTTAACTTGGATAAGTATTATGTCGATGCCGCGGGTTATGTTACTAAGATGGATTATATATATAACCATGAAACCGGCGAAGATGATCCAGTGCCAGAACCCAAGACCGGCGTTGAGATAGATGAAGAACCGCGAACAAAGACTTTCAATTTGAACCACTACTTGGCTGATAACTTCGCCCATTATTATTTGGGCAATTTGTGGCTTTTGGCACGGGCACCAAAACACGAAATAGTTTGGTATACGCGGAAGGGCACCGTATTGGTGAAACGTCAGGAATGGGAGAGATATATCAGGGTGACGGAAGTTGATACTGCTTTCGATGTCACCGAAAAAGAGCCCATGCTGGATAAATCTGGATTCCCATGGTGGGTACAGGTGACCATCATTTATAAGATTCGCCACTTGGATAAGGCGTGGGTTTCGATTCCTAACTCCGACGATCTAATGATTCGGCTCGTCAGGGGTGCTCTTATGGATTGGTGGCAGGAGAATGCTATCCTGATCTATGAGGGTCAAGATTTAGATGCGTCACAAAAAGAAAACCCAACGCCGCCTCCAGTCGAGGCGCTTAAAGGTGTAATGGTTGGCACTGAAGAAAATAAAGATCTGGCAGAGCGGTTTCTTGAGCATATGGGTAGGCGGCTAGAGCCAAAGCCAGAAATAGAAATAGAAACAGAGCCAAAAATAGGAGCAGGATCAGAAGCTAAATTAGTTGCACAGATAGGGAAACCTAAAATGGCCGGTCTCTGCTTAGAGATAATGAATAAATACGGCCGGGAGATTACTAATATCGTAATCGAAAGGAAGGGTTTGGTTGGTGATTACGAACAGCTCTTAACGGGTATCAAGGAGGCAGAACTTAAAAGACGTGCGGACATTATTCGTTCCCAAGGCAGAAGGGTGGTAATGAAAAATATAAGCGAAGGTATGGACTATGAGATAGGAGTGATCGAAAAAGGAGGCGAGGCGGCGCGCATTGCCGTGCTTGCGGGGCTATTTAATGACAATGAGAATGGTCAAGAACCGACCAACGAAGACAAACTAACTACAGCTTTTCTATTTAAAGAAGAGTTGAAAAAAGGAAAACCGGAAAGCAACGATCATAAAGTGGCAAGCAATGGTGGGAAAAAATTCCATAAATCCGGGAGAAATCAAGGAGGTGAAAATAAATAATGTTTACTACATAAGTTCAGCGCTGAATCGCTGGGCTTCTTTTTTTATGCGAAGGCGGTTGTTGACAAAAAATCGAGCCAGGCCGCGGCTCGATTTTTTGTCGGTGGTTTGGATTTTATGTCAGCCCTTCGACTATTTCTTTCAACGCTTCGTTGTAAGTGATATCGCCGCGGCGCTGGTAGTCGTTTTCCGCCTGTTGCTTGATGTCGTCGGGGATGAAAGCGCCGTAACCGTTTATATCATTGGGGTCCTGGGCCATGGCTCTTACAAGGTCCGGGTTGGCCTTTGCCAATCCTTTAAAGTTGTCTTTCGCGACCGCGGCGATTTTTTTATAAGTTTCTTTATTGATGCTTCTTGAATAGCCAATCATATCGGTGCCGCCGCTGATCAGCATAGCTTGTATGTTCTTATTGTCCGCAAAGACGCTGTCGGGAAGTTTTTTGAAAGTGTCCCTTCGGACGGTTGCGCTTTTGAGGCTCATTACTCTGGCGCGCATTTTTTCATTTTCCTCGGCTTGCGCTTGGGGGCTTAGCGTGCTGGGTGTTGCGTTGGCAAATTTTTCAACCTTGGTTAATTGTAAGTCTTGTTTATCTTGTTTTTTGTAATAATCTCTTAACTGCTGCGATGATTCCAACCCGCCCGATCGCGCGGCCGCTTCCATAACTCCGGGTTTTATCAAGCCATATTTAACCGCGTAATCAAGATCGCGTCCGGTATTTTTGCCGAAACCGGAAATGAGATCGGGCAAATCTTCGGATTTGGCGGTTTGCATCGCCCAAACCGCTTCTTCGGAACTTGCGTTCGCTCCTTTGGCCATAATGTCTTCAATGGTTTTGTCCTTGCCCGCTTCCTTGACTTCTTCTTTTATCAAAGAGCCAATATCCGAGAATTTTTTGTATTTTCTGATATTCCATGTCTTGCCGGCTTTCTCGCCAATTTCGCTGACCTTGTTCGGATCGCCGGAAAACGCGCCGCGCCAGGTTGACATTGTTTTTTCGTTGGCGATATTGGCGGTTAGGCCCGAAATGTGTTTAACGGTTTTGTCATAGAAGTGTTCTTTATCCGTGCCGATGCGCTTGTCGGCGTCTTCATAACTGCGCATGGCGCCTTTCCGAGCGCCGCTTAATGTCGGTTTGACCACATGCGAATATGCCACGGCGCCGGCGCCCACCATCGCCGTGCGGAACATTTCGGCCATTACCGCGTCGCTTCCGGCCATGCTTTTTACCAAAGCCAGATAAACGATTAAAAACAAATAATAGAACATAGTATTGTCCATATGAATTCCTTCGAGAGCTTTTACATCCGTGACCGCGTCCGTTTCATAATTTTTTGACAAAATAAAATCCGCCGATCCCAGCCCCAATACAAGGAAAAATAAGACCCAAACACCGGCGAATGTCCACTTTACCAGCGATTTCCACCAATCGCCGAAATAACGCCGAGTTTGCGGCAAGCCATAAGCCATAATGGCCAGGGGCGAGATCACGGCCAGGATTTGCAGCATAAAGATGCGCGATACGAACAAAACGATATAGCTCAAAAATATGCCGGATAATATGGTGCACGCGAAAATCTGGAATATTCCTTTTGCCACAAAATTGGTGGCAAAATAAATAGTCGCGTTGCCAATCGCGCCCAATGCCGGGTCGGTATTGATTCCCAATATGGTGGCCGCCGCCGTGGCGATGCTGCCGATTGTCGCGCCGATGGAAAGAAGGTTGACCACCGGAATCGCGTATGACACCATAAGCGCGGCCATGGCGGCAAGCGTTGTGGCGATTGAGAATATCGCGCCGGACATCAAATCATAGGTCGCTTTTGACAGCAGATCGCCGTTATTGGCCATAATCGTGTTGATGGCGACATTGCCGATATCCACCATCATTTTGACCAAAAGCACGCCAAAACGAGTGGCGATTGCCGCGAAGATCAGTTTCGGTATTATTTTCTTGGCTTCAAAATCCCATAATTTGAGAATTATGCAAAATGCCGCGACCACGAACGCGAGCAATAACAGCAAATCAGCCAGTCCTTGCGTGACCGCCAATCCGTGGGAAATGAAACCATTGTTGAAATTTATCAGCGAAGTTTGATTGTTGATCAGCCATTGCAAAGCGGTGGTGGTGAGCCAAAGCGATGCCAGCGCGGCGAGTACCCAGATAATCGTGCCGGAAACAAATGATAAAAGATCTTCCAGCCCCGCGGTCGCGGCGCCTTTTACGCCATCGGCATCAAACGCGAAAACCGTTTTCGCGCCAAAGAGAAAGATGGCGAACAACGCCGCTCCGCCAAAAATCAGGGCGTGTTTTTTTAGATCGAATTTTTTTTGGTTTGCGTTTGTAAAAATCATATTGAGCATATCTTATTGTTTGATGAGCATAACGCAAACCGTGGCTTTGGCGTTTACATATGTTTTGAGCGATTCGTTGTTCGTCGCGACATAAATATCGGTATTTTCGCATTCTTTGGTTATCCCGCCGCCGGTGTTCGTGCTTGATTTGGTAAATAATTGCAGGCCGCATTTGCAAACCGGATTTTTGGTATCTCGCAGAGACTCGTCGTCGGATGTCGGGTCGTAACACGGCGCGCCCGCGCCGTTCGATTCGCTGTAGAATACCACCGACCCGATTTGTTTTTTAGGATCAATCGTATGTTCGTTGTCGAAATCATTGATTGAATAATCGCCGCCCGATTCATAGATAATTTTTGCGGATTTGCATTCCGCTTTATTCCATCTCGGCCAGCAATAACCGGCCTTGTTGGCGGCGGGATCATATCCGATGCAGGTATAATATTCGTCTTTGCAATTTTTGATCTGATCGCCGTCTTTGTCTTTGCAGCAATCGGGGGCGGGTTCTTTTTCCGCGCTTTTGCAGGTGGTGGCTTGAGAAGAAAAATTTTCCTGGAATGGAGTGATTTTTATTGAGTTTAGATTTATCCCGATCAGCGATAAAATTGCGTAAGAGGAAAGGAGGATCACCAAGCCGATGACCGCGTCGCGGATGCGGTTGAAGGCATCCTGCATTTTCGACGGGTTGCCGATGGAAGTGATGTATTCAAAACCGGCGATTATCAGCGCGATAAAAACCGCCAGACCTCCCAGCCCCACTCCCCATTCGTAGATATATTTAATGCCAAGCGCTACCGTCGGGTTGGTTTCTTTGGCGATGTCGGTGCCCATGGGCGATGCCGGCCATTGCGCTTGGAATTTGAAAGTGGTGGTGGCGCTATCGGCCGCGTTGGCCGCGAACGCGAAGCCGATAACCGCAAAAAATAAAATTGCCAAAACAATGCCGCCGGTTCTGTTTGAAAAAAATTTCATAATTATCGATAATAATTTTTACGGTTTGGATTCGATCGTTTCTTCCGTGCCGGTCGCGATCGTGCCGGTCGCGTTTTGTTCGGAAACACTGATTGATATCGAGTTAAATAAAGATTGGGCGGCGGTTTGGATGTTGGGCCAATTTTTGTCCGTGGTGATCGCCGCGATAATATAGAAGCCGTTTTCCTTTTTGACCAGCGCGGCCGTCGATTGCCACTTGTTGAAGCCGTTCATCGCATCGGCGCATTCATAGCCGGCGTTGATTATTTCAAATATCGCGGGATTGGTTGAGCTGGCATTTTGGACACTGGCGGCGCATTGTTGCCGGCCGAGGGACTGTTTTATTTGTTCGGCGATGTCTTCGGTGGTGGTGCCGTTGGTTTCCGACGCCAGTATATATGAAGGTTGAAGATCGGGAATTGAAATTTGATAGGCAAACAGCAGGATGTTATTTAATTTTAGCTTGGCCAGGGTTTCTTGTCCAAACAAAGTCTCGCCGCCGGAAAATGCCGACGGATATTTGAGGGTTAAGTTTCCGTCCGGGCTGGTGAAATCAACATAGGGTTCTTTTGCCGCTTCAGGGTCTTTTTGGTAAGGGTTTTTTAAATAAACCGATTTGTCGAATTCCGGGAATTGTAAATTATTGCCGCCGATGTTTAATCTGCCGCCGGAAAACTGCCAGTAAACAGACATTGCCAAAGCGGCGATTGAAAACAAAACTATGATTAGCGGCGCGGGTAGTTTCATAAGAGCGAAGATTTACAGAATTTTGAACCATAATCCCGGGAAGCCGGCTATTTGCAGGATAAAGCCGGTGATAATCCACGCGAAAATCAACAGCGCGTAGCCGATGCCGATGTATTTCCACCATATTTTGATTTTATCCAAAAGCTCGGGCGTGCCGAAAGGCGAATAGAAAAGCAGGCCGGTGGCCAGCGCCAATATCGGCAGGAGCCAGATCGACAGTTTGAACAGCGCGAAATCAATGATGATTTTTATCGACAAAAGAGTGTGCTTGGGTTGGCACGCTTCCCTTTCGTTCCATTGGGTGTCCGGGTCGTCATAGGCGGTGCCGCAAACCGCGAATGAGGATTTGTTTGCCGGAATATGCTGGTCCAGCGTGAACTTCAACTCGCTTTTCGGTCCCCCGCTTTTGCAAGCCGCGTCCACGCAGGGCTGGACGATCAGATGATATTCTCCCAAACAATTCAATTGCACCGTGTCGGAAACGCGGGGAATAGTTTTCTCAATCGGTTCTTGGATGCATTCTTGTTTTTCCTTTGATATGGCTAGAGATAAAATATAATGATAGGCGGACGCGCCGGTTACCGCGTCCCATGAAATATTTTGCGCCGGCTGATCGGCGTATATCGTTGATTCCATGGCGGGTTTTATATTGGCCGCGGCGGTTAGCGTCGGCGCGGCGAAAGTTTTTTCCTGGCTCCATTCGCCGCATACTTTTCCGTCCGCGTGGGCGCAAGTTTGCACTTTCCAAGAGTAGCTTTGCGACTGGTCGATATCGGGATAGCCCACAGTGTGTTTGGGGTTTTTTAACAGATCGGAATCGTTTAAAATTTTTATCGTGCCGGCCGTGCCGGTTTTGCCGATGCTGAAATTATAGGATTTCGCGCCCGGAACCGCTTCCCATGAAAAAGTTGCCGGAATCCCGGTTGTTACCGCCAGCGAATCGTTTTTTGCCGGCCGGCCCGTGGTGCGGAAGACAAACCAATCCGACCAGCCGTCGCAATCCGTGGAATCGAATTTGGCGCACGCTTTGGCGCGCCATTTATATTGGGTGTCGGGCTTTAAATTGTCGGCATCGAACAAAAGTTTTTCCGCCGCGCCGGAATTATTGTTCGGGACAATCGGATCGCCGGTTTTTTGGTCTCCGTCAAGGAAAGATGTTTGGTACACAAACGAATTGGCGCCGTCGGGTATCGTCCATGACATGCTCAACGGCAGCGCCGCCAAGTCGTTGTCTTGAACGCTGTTTTTTGGAGTAACCGCTTCCGGAATTCCAATCGGATCGTTTTTGGTGGAAAATTTCCAAGTTTGTCCGTAATCGCTGCAGTTGGCGGCAGTATCGTCAAAGCAGGTTTTCATTTTCCACGCGTAGGTGCGGTTGCGCGTGAAAAGCGCGTGATCCTGGCGGCCTTGCACCGGAAAAATATTTTTTACCACATTGTCGTGGTCGGTGATATATCTGACTTCGCCTTCGTTGGAATCGGCTAAAATATCGTCATCCCGGCATTGGCCGTTGGAAACCATTAAAGGATGGCAATTCAGGGTATTGGAGCCTTTTTCATCCGAAGTCACCATCAGCCGGTAAGATTTCGCGAATTGGCCGGACTCCGGCAACGGTACGCGGCACCATTTTATCTGGTATCCTTTGAACGGTATTCCGGTAGCTTTGTTTTGGCCGTTCCAATCCGGGTCCTTGGCGATTATCGGTTCCGGAGCGTAGCTGGTGGTAAATTCCCACCATTCGGCTTGTTCGGCGGGCATGCAATATGATCCGTCTTCGCCGCAACAGGGCCGTACGCGCCACTTTATCTTGCGGCCGGAATTGAAAAAACAGGGGTAGAACTGGTCGGTTGGGTTAAATTCCGTGGTTTTCAATATCTGGCGGAAAATTCCGCCGTCGCTTTGGGATTCGTTTAATTCGTGGTTGGCGTTGTCGATTTCCAGAAGATAGGAGCGCGCGCCGAAGATTTTGGAAGTTACGGTTTCTTGACCGTTTAATCCGAGTCCGGACCAGACATATTCGCCGGCTTCGTTCATCCAAGCTTCCACGGGGTCCCAAGCCAGAACCACGGGCAAAGTTATGGCGTTGACATCGGTCTGCCGGGTTTTGGCGACCGGATCGTCGTAGTAGTAATGATCCGGAGGCATAGTCAAGCAGGTGTTGGCGCAAATGCAGGTGGCGACCTCAATGGTTTCCACCGATGTTTGGGAGCCTCTTTGGTAGTTTTTGCATATTATGCTCGCCGGGCCGTTAATGGTGGCGCCGCAACTTTGATCGAAATTAAAAACAGTGGTGGTCGCGTTTTCGGCGCGGCAAAAAAGCGGGGTTGCCAGCGCGAAAAATAAAAACAATGCCGCGAATCCGAAATTTTTGTATGTCATTAAATTCATTATAAATTTTTTTTATAATATTTTCCACCAATCGCCTTCGAATCCGGCGGCCGCCATGATCCATGAAACCAAAAGCCAAGCCATAAACAGTATCGCGTAACCGATGCCGATGCGGATCCATGCGTCCTTGATGTATTTGACGGTGTTGGGCCCTTCTTTGCCAAGGTAGAAAAACCCGCCGGTGATCAATGCCAATATCGGCAGGATCATAATTGACAATTTAAAGAGAAAGAAATCGATTATTATTTTTATCATCATAAAAATATGCTTGACTTCGCACTTTTCGGTTTCGTCCCAACTGGTTTTTGAATTGTTAAAAGTTTGGCCGCAGACCGCGACAGTGTCTTTTGATTCGGAAGTTTGCTTGACAACCAGAAACGAATCGGACAGGCGGTTATCGTCGCCTTTGTCGGAACAATCGGGGTTGACGCAGGGTTGGACCGTCCACTTATAGGTGCCGACGCAGGAGCCTTTGATGTTTGAAGGAATGCATCCGTTTGAAACGGAGCAGGAATTTTTATCGATAATTTTGTTAACAATCGGATTTTCCAAATCGCAGTCGGATTGTTCCACCGTCCCCTTTTCGTAGTTTATTGTCACTTGATAGTATTTTGTTTGCCCCGTCCATGAAAAACCGGCGTCGTTGAGCGAACCGTTGGTCCGGTTTTGATTTTCAAGCGTTGGAGTTTCGGGCCGCGCGGTTTTAAAATATTGCGATTGCCATCCGCCGCAATACTTGCCGTTTTCATCGGCGCAGGTTTGCACTTTCCATGTGTAGGGCTTGCTGTCGACGCCCACGGGCGGCAAAATGTTCGGATAGTCGGCTTGCGTTCCCGGCCGGTCCGAATCCGCCGATCCGAATTTCACGGTTTTGGCGGCTGCGGCAATTTCCGTTGTGCCGTCGAACAGTTTGAAATTATAGGATTTCGCGCCCGGCACTTTTTCCCATTTGAAATTTTGCGGGAAGGTTATCGTTGACGACAAATTCGGTTCCATTGAGCTTTGCAACGGCGGCCGGCCCGTGGTGCGGAATGAAAATTCCTCGGACCACTCGTCGCAATCCAAGCCGCCGCTTTTTTTTGTTGCGTCCGGATCGAATTGCGCGCAGGAGCGGACTTGCCATTTATATAAAGTGTCCAGCTTTAAGTTGGATTTTTCCAGGGTGAAAAGATTTTTTGAATTGTCGTCGAACTCGTTGTTGGGGATGCTGCTCCATGAAGTTTTCCCTTCTTCAAGCCCCGGTATTGTTGTTTTGTAGCGAAACGAATTGGCGCCCGACGGGATCGTCCAAGAAAGGCTGATCGGGAAACCAACCGGATCTTTTCCTTCGGGATCGTTTTTTGGCGAAATCGCTTCCGGGGACGAGATTGTTTCAAAAGGAGTTTTGACTTTCCATTCCTGGCTGTATTCCGGAGATGTCCCGTCGGCGCACTCGGCTTTAGCTTCGCCATTATCGCAAAAACACACTTTGGCGATGTCGTCGGTACAGCTTTGCAGTTTCCACGAATAGATGTGTTCCCGCGAAAAATAAGCCAAATCCTGGCGGCCTTGCGAGGGATACCATGTTTCCACGCTCCCGCGGTTGTTGAGAGGAGAATACCAGCTGTAGATATTTCCGCCAACCGGCTTGATTTCATACAGCCAGCCGCCATTGATGATCGAAAGCGAATGGGTTGACTGGCTGTCGGAAGAAGAATTCCCGGATATCCAGGAAATCCAATCCGTGATTTTTTTGCGGAGTTCCTCGGTGAAGGAATTTTGTTCGTCAGAGGTAACTTCGATTTTGTATGATTTGGCGTATTGTACCGGCCGACCGGCGATCTGGTATTCGGCCGGCAGTTTGGCCGCGCACCAGCGCAGAGGTTCTTTTGACGGAACAATGTCTTTAAAAGATTCGGCCGCCGCGCCATTTTTGCCGTTCCAATCCGGGTCCATCAACGAGCTGATTTTATTCGGCGGCACCGATGGTTCGGGCGCGGTGCTGGCGGTGAAGGTCCACCAATCCCGGGGCCAGTCTTTGCATCCGGTGCCGTTGGCGTTGCAGCAAGCGACCACTCGCCAATGATAGGTATCGGTGGAGTTGAAGAAACACGGTCCGGCGTCCTCAAGAGAATTGAAAGCGTTTTTATCCAGTATCGCGTAGAACGCTTGCTTGCCGTTATCCGCGATTTCGACTTGGCCGTTTTTTATGGTGGGAATGGTCAAATTGCCAATTCCGTTGGCGCTGTCATCTTGGATTTGGATGCGGTAGGAAATCGGGCCATAGCCATCGCCGGTGAAGGTTTTAACTTTTTCAAGGTGGTGGCAATCGTTATGGTGGCTGTCGTAAGTGCAGGCGTCGTACTGGCCGCGGTTGTCGCCAAAGCCGCGCACATTGTCCCATGCCAAAACCACCGGCAATTTTATGTTTTGCTTGTTGTTTTGGATTCCGGGAGTTTTTGGATCATTATAGTATTTGGGATTTATGACCTTGTCCAAACAATCTTTGTGGCAAATGCCGAAGATGGTGTCGGCTTCGGAAGTTTTTTTGTTCACGCATTGCTGCCATGCTTTGACGGTGAATTTTGTTGTGCGCACAAGGCGAGACCCGTTCTTATCATAAACAACATCTACATCTATCGCGTCTTCGTTGCATTGGGTGCCGTTGTCGCCGCCGCGTCCGCTTTCGCAATAATAGTTGATGTGGTCGGCGTTGGCCGTCCGTGGCGGGACAATAAAACAAAATAACGCCAACAAAACCGGCAAGAATGATTTTTTCGCAAAAGTTTTCATTTGGCGTTTGGTATTCACTATTTAGTATAATCCATCGGTCGGGTTTGCGTAAGCTTCACCCAGTCGGCGACCGTCAGAGTTTCGGCTCGCCGGTTGGAATCAATGCCGCCGCCGGCCAGCCACGCGGCGATTTTTTCTTTATTGAGTTTTAATTGTTTGGCCAGATTGTTTGCCAACTGTTTGCGCGGGTGGGAAAATCCGGCTTTTACGATTTTGAAAAATTGTTCGGTGAATTTTTTGCCGGTCCCTCCCCCTTCATATATATGCGTGCGCGGAATGACTTGCAGAATGGCGCAATCAACTTTGGGCACGGGCCAGAAATTTCCTTTGGAAATGTAATCAATAATTTTGGCCGCGGCGTAAAACTGCGTCGAAACCGCCAGCAAATTCATTTTGGGCGGCACGGCGCATATTCGTTGGGCGACTTCTTTTTGCACGATCACGGTCAGCGATAATGGCGGGTTGGCGCTTTCCAAGAACTTGCGGATCAGCGGCGCGGTTAAATAGAACGGCAAATTGGCCGCGATTTTATACGGAGAAGAAATTTCGGCTTCATTGAAGCGCAGCGCATTGCCGTTTGATATTTCGACATTGGGCGTTTTTAAAAACCTTTTTTCTAGGATTGCCATCATATCCGCGTCTTTTTCGATGGCGATTATTTTGTCGCCGCGTTTTGCCAGTTCGGCGGTTAAATTGCCGGTGCCGGGCCCGATTTCGAGAATCGTTTCTCCTTGTTTTATTCCGGCGGTTTTGACCAGCTTTTCGATCACTCCGATTTGCGTTAAAAAATTTTGCCCCAGGCCTTTTTTGGGAGTTATGGTTTGTTTTTTTTCGAGTTTTCGATGCATATTTTTTTCGGTGCCGCGCGGCTTTATTCTTTTTATACCCCGTCGGCTCGCCGCGGGGAATAAAAAGAATGAGGATTCCAAAGGAAACATCCTTTGGTTGATGGCGGGGTTAATACCCCGACATCAATGTATTTTTAATTTTAGCATAAAGGCATTGACATTTTAAGCCGTTTTTATACCATAATAGTTGTCAGATGAATATCAAACTTCAATTAAAAAATTTCGCCAAACTTCTTCTTATCGGAGCGGTTTTGTTTGTTGTTTGTTCGGCCGTGTCAAATTATGTTGTTAAATGCGTATCGGCGAAAACAAGCACTGTTTGCCAAGCGGATTTAGCCAAGGATATGGTTGCCCGGTCCGATAAACAAGCCAAGCCCGAATCGCCCAGCTATTTGATGGCGGGCGACGCTTGCGTTAAAGCGGCGGTGCCGCCGATTGTGGTAACCCCCAAGGTACTGGGGGCGATTGTTGGCGATGCCCAAGATTGCGAAATGAATGCGGATTCGCTCAAAACAATCGTTGAATATCAGACGGAACAAAACGATACGATATCGAGCTTGGCGGAGAAATTCAGCGTCAGTTCGGATACGATTCTCTGGGCAAACGATCTGGCGAAAGGGGCGGTTTTGAAGCCCGGGCGGCAGTTGATCATTCCGCCGGTCACCGGCGTTATCCATTATGTCGTTTCGGGTGACACAATGGCGAAAATTGCTTTGGAATATCAAGCCAAAATCGATGAAATAGTCGCTTTTAACGAGCTTGACGGAGAAAACGATGTGTTTATCGGCGATGTGATTATCGTGCCGAATGGTAAAATGCCCAAGCCGGTGATCGCGAAAAAACCTCTTTCTTCGTCCGGAGCCCAAAGTTCAAGCCATGGATTGCAAGATTCGGCGTTGGTATCGGGTAATTATTTTCTTTGTCCGGTGGGCGCGGCTTGCAAAAAGACGCAAGGGTTGCATTTTCGCAACGCGGTTGATTTAACCGGCGGTTATTGCGGCGCGCCGATATATGCCGCCGCATCGGGCACCGTGACGAAATCCAAAACCGGCTGGAATGGCGGCGCCGGAAACAATATTTCAATTTCTCATTTGGGCGGAACAATCATCACTCATTATTATCATTTGCAAACCCTTTCCGTTGTTCAGGGACAGGAAGTTAAAAAGGGCGATGTAATCGGCTTTATGGGGAAAACCGGGCAATCAACCGGATGCCACTTGCATTTTGAAGTCATTGGCGCGGCCAACCCATTCAACAAGTAATTTGTTCTCTGCGTTTTTAAACACGCAAAACACCCCGTTTGGCGGTGTTTTTTTAAACGGTTTCGATTGGCCGGTATGCCAAAGCTTCGGAAATATGATTGAATTTTATTTCTTCCGATCCGGCAAGATCGGCGATGGTGCGGCTGACTTTTAACACGCGGTGGTAGCCGCGCGCGGAAAGCTTGCCCGAATCGACCGCGGCTTTCAAAAGTTTTTCCGAGGATTGATCTATCCGGCAGTATTGTTTAACCTGGGAGATATTCATTTCCGCGTTGGTGTGTTCGTCGCCGAATCTTTCCCGCTGGATGTCGCGGCACAAGCAAACGCGTTCTCTTATCCGCCGGCTGGAGTTTTCCGGGTCGAATTCCGCGCTCGCGAGCTTTTCATACTTTACGGCGGGTACATTGATAAAAAGATCAATGCGATCCATCAACGGACCGGAGAGCTTTTTGCGGTACATCGCGATTTGGGAGCTTGAGCAGACGCATCGTTTTTCCGGGTTGCCAAAATTGCCGCATGGGCAAGGGTTTGACGCGAGCACGAGAGTGAATCTTGCCGGCAAAGACAATGCGTGTCGGGCGCGCAGGACATTGATTGCCCCCTCCTCTATCGGTTGGCGCAACGCTTCAAGCGTGTCGCGGTGGAATTCCGGAAATTCATCCAAAAAAAGTATTCCTCGATGAGCGAGGGTAATTTCACCCGGGCGCGGCGGATTGCCGCCGCCGATAAGCGCGGCATCGGAAGTCGTATGGTGGGGCGCTCGGAACGGGCGGTTTATGGCCAGCGGCGAATCGGCGGATAATAATCCGCAAATGCTGTATATTTTGGTAACTTCAAGCGATTCATCAAAGGATAGCGGCGGGAGTATCGTGGGCAGAGCTTTTGCCAGCAGAGTTTTTCCGGTTCCCGGCGGCCCCCACATCGAAAGATTGTGCCCGCCGCCGGCAACGATTTCAAGGGCGCGCTTTGAAGATTCCTGACCCGAGATGAGCCCTAAATCATTTTCAAATTTTTTCTCCCCGTCCGCGGCTTTTACTTTCGCCGCCGGGTCGATCGCGATCCGGCCTTCCAGATAAGCGATCGTTTGTTCCAGCGTTTCAACTCCGATTACCCGTAGCCCGTCAATGAGACTGGCTTCTTTGGAATTTTCTTTGGGAAGAATAATTTCCTTTATTCCTTTCTGGCGGCAGGCGATTGCGAAACAAATCGTGCCTTTGGCCGGACGCAATCTTCCGTCCAAGGCCAGTTCGCCGAGAAAAATTTTTCCTGCCGGATCAAATTTAATTTTTTCGCTTGCGGCAAGATATCCCAAAGCAATGGGAAGATCATACAGAGAGCCCTCTTTTTTCAGATCGGCGGGCGCCAAAGAAACCAGGACTTTGACCGGAAGATGGTGCGGCGATGTGAAGCCGGCGCTTTCGATTGCCGCGCCAACCCGTTCCCGGGCTTCCTGCACTGATTTGTCAGGCAGGCCGACAATATCGAATCTTCGCAATCCATACGAAGTTTCCACCTCCACTTCAATTATTTGGGCGTCCAGTCCGGCGATCGCCGCAGAAAATATTTTTGACGGCATAGACGGTTATCTATTTTGGCAATTGGTCGAAAGTTTTTTTCAGAGTATCGGCCGAAGTCGCGAAAACAAAATACTTATCGTTGTAAATCGCCCAATTGATTGAAAAGTTATCGGTTTCCGGCAGAAAAACCATTGATCGGTATTCGGTTCCGCCGGTTGAGTTTTCGGTTTTAAATCGAAGTTCTTTCTCCGGGTCTTGGGTTTTTCTGCCCAACAACTTGAATAGATTGTCGGTATCGGTTCGCAGGCTCCCCTCCCAGCCTTCCATTGCCGTTTTCAATGATTCGGTATTGCCGGCCGGGGCGACAAAACCCAGACGGTTCTTGCCGTTGTTTGAATAGATGAAAAGCGTGAAATCATCGCTTACGGACGAGTAGAATATTTCGGGCGCGCTAATTTTGTATATGTTAAAAAATTGTTTTAATCCAATCTTGGAGTTATTCTTTTTGTCCACGATGGAAACCTGATAGTAGCCGGTTGATCCGAGCGATGTTTGCAGATAGGGCGAAAGCAGATTCGGGACGCTTGCCAGATCTTCGGTATAGATAGGTATGGTGGAAACTGTCGCCATATAAGGCGATTCGCCGTTATTTTTTTTGTTGTTTTCGGCGGTTGGTTCGGCGGTGTCTATTTTTTTGCCGGTGGTTGTGGTGGTTGAGTTTTCCCCGGTTGTTTTTTTAATGATTGTCGGCGTATTGTTTTTGGTTAAAACAACGGCCAAAATAATCCCAATTATCCCAATCAGCGCCACGACAACAAGCACTCTTGCCAAAACTTTGTTTTTGCCGGTTGGTTTCAGTCGCTCGGGCATTGCCGGGGAGGCTTCCGGAGGTGCCGCGGTTGATGTCGCGCCTGCCGCGGGCGAGGATGATTTTTTGATTTGTTCCCATCGGCTTTCCAAAATACGGGCGCTGGGTCTTTCCGCTTCCGCGGTTGGGTCGTTTATTATCGGTTTTTTCACGGTTTCGCCGCCATTTGGAGCGTTTTCGTTATTTTTTTCAGGCGTTTTTTCTTGATTTTTCGGCGCGACAACTTCTCCTTTGGCGGGCGCGATGGGCAATGCGCGAATTTTTGTCGCGGGAGATGATTCAATCTGTTCGCGGTAAAAAGATGCGGTTTTCGATAAAGATTCTTCTATTTTTGAAGATTTTGTTTCGGGCGCGGTTTTTGTATTATCGACAGGCTCTGTTTTTCCCGCGATATCGCCCGGTTTTGCTCCCGGCTTCCAGATACTGTCTTCGGACGGGGAATCTTCGTGGTTTGAAACGATTTTTGCGGGGTTGCCGACGATGTTTTCCGCCGGTTTTTTTGAACTGGCGTCGGGAGGAACCGCGGGCGGTTTGCCGGGAATTTTTTCTTCGGTTTTGTTTTGTTTCGTTTGTTCTTTTTGAACTTTTTCGGTTTGTTTTTGGGCGGTTATTTCCGGCGTTGTTTGCCCGGGAGCGGTTTGAATGTCGCCAACGCTAACCATATCCGAATATTGCGGATATTTGGCCAGCATTTTTTCCCCCAATTCCGCATCCGGCATATCGCGGTATTGCGGATATTTGCGTTTAATGGCTTGTCCAAATTGATCAATTGTCATTGCCATATGTGTTTATCTTATGCCTAGAGGATCGTTTGGCGCGGAATTATCCGGCACCGGTTCTTCTATCGCGTTTCGCCCGGCTTGTTTTTCGGGAGAATTGTTTTCCGCGATTGGATTTTTCGGGACAAAATTGGCGGTATCCGGCGCGACAACGGGTTTTATTTCCGCCGGGTCGTCGGCGGGCGCCTCATTCGTTGATTTTGGCGCGACAACGGGTTTTATTTCCGCCGGAGCGCTAATTTTTTGAACCGTGGTTGCCGCGGGAATTTTTTCTTCAAGAACAGGGTCTGGCTTTTGGGGCCGGTCGTCGGTTTGAATTATGTCTTTTAAAAGTTCTTGATCGATTTTAATGTCGTTTTCTTTGAACAAATCGGAGATCGAATCGCGGATTTTTCCCACCGGCAGTCCTTCTTTTCCCAGAGCGGCTTCTTTGTTAAAAATTTTGCTTTGTATTTTATCTATTATCGCGCTGATCGCGTCAATTTCTCCTTGGATTGATTGCAGCCGGGTTTTCGCGTCTTTGGCTTTTTCATCGCTTTCCCATTTTGCCCGGGTGGTCGACTTTAAAACGCCGGTAACGCGCCATCGTTCCTGTTCGGCCGCTCTTTTTTGCACCGGATCGGCGGCTTGTTTTTCTTGTTGTTCGATCGCGTTCAGTTCGGCGTTGACAGAATTTTCTTTTTCGGCCAATTCTTCAAATCTGTTCATTGTGGAATTCTTTCTTTCGGTTGCTTCCTCAAGCAAAGGTAAGCGAGATTCTCTTTCTTCGATATTCCCGATCAATTCTTCTTCCAGTTTTCCTTTTTCGATCGCGAATCGGACCAGTTTTATTTGATTGTCCGTGTTTTTTATTTTTTGCCGAATCGCTTCCGCTTCTTCGTCTTTTTCTTTGATCAGGTTGTTTGTGGTTTCGGCTTCGGCAAGTATTTTATTGATGCGGTCTTCAATATTCCAGCGCTGTTTTTCGATTTCCTTGCGCCGATCTTCGATGGACCAAAGTTTTTGTTCGATTGTTTTTTTCTGTTGTGGCGATAATTTTTGGCTAAGTTTCGCTTTTTCATCCGTTCCCAATCTTTCGATTTCTTTTTCCCGTTCTTCCGCGATGGATAATTCTTTGTCTTTTATCGCCGAAACTTCGCTTCCAAGGTTGATTTTTTTTTGTTCAAGCGGTATTTTTTTCGCCGGGAAACTCGCCAATTCTTTTTCAAGGCCGTTTTTTTTGTCATTCAATTTCATAATCAATCTTTCAAACGCGCCATCCAAATTATTTGTTTCTTGACTGTTGTCGATTTTCGCCGCTTGTTTTTGCGTTTCTGTATCGCGCCGGAGAATTTCCTGTTCTTGCAGTTCTTTTTCTCTTTGCAAATTCTGTTCGCGCTCTAATTCCAAAGCCGCCAGCCGCCGCCGCTTTTCTTCCCGCGCTTTTTCTTTTTCTTCCCGCGCGCGCAAAGTCTCTTGCCGCATTTTTTCTTGGGCGATCCGTCTTTCTTCTTCGAGTTTTTTCTGTTTTTCTTCGCGCTTCGCTTTTTCTTCGGCCAGCCTTGCCGCTTCCCGCGCCTTTTTTTCTTCTTCGATCCGCAATCTTTCTTCTTCGGCTTTTCGCGCTTTCGCTTTTTCCTCTTCTTCGCGCTTCGCTTTTTCTTCGGCCAGCTTTGCCGCTTCCTCGCGTTTCCTTTTTTCTTCTTCAAGTTTTTCTTCTCCGTTGAGTATCTGTTCTTCTTCAGTTTTTTGCGTTCCGGTTGTTTCTTCCTCGCGCTTCGCTTTTTCTTCGGCCAGCTTTGCCGCTTCCCGTTTTTGCCGTTCAAGCTGTATTTTTATATTTTTCAAATCTTCAATCTGGCGGAGTTTTTTTTCTTCGTCGTTTTTTCTATCTTCTTGTTCATCGTTTCCGTCATCATTGTTTTCTTTTTGTTGGGGAACCTGTTGGACGGCCAAAGTTGCTTTTGGCGGTGTCGGGGCGGTTGTTGTTTTTACCGTTTTCCATTGTTCCGCCGCCGTATTTTTTATGCCGGTTGAAATGCCAAAAGCTTCGTTCAGTTTTTGGTTCAAATCGGCGATTTCCGGCGATTCCATCGCGGGTTGTGCCGGGATGTTCCCGCCAGCCAGATCTCCGGCCATTGTTTTGATCGCGTTGTCTTTTAATTTCAGCATGTTTTAAATTGCGGCGGATAGATGTCTCACCGCCGCGTTTCGCGCTTGGGCGTTTTTATTTTCCTTGTCATTATTTTAGCATATGCAAATTTTGCGCGAAAGTGTTTTTGCGGCGCGACAAAAAAACGGAGAGTGATTTCCGTTTTTTTGTTCTTGACGCTAATTTCTTTTCGCGTCTTTTAACGACAGGTTGATTCGCCCATGGTCGTCGATTTCGACGACTTTCACCGATATCATATCGCCGATGTTCACCACATCTTCAACTTTATTGACGCGATGATCGGCCAGTTTTGAGATATGCACCATTCCTTCCTGGCCCGGCAATATTTCCACGAACGCGCCAAAGTTCATTATGCGTTTTACCACGCCTTGAAATATCTCCCCCACCTTGACTTCGCGGGTGATGTTCTGTATCCATTCCGTGGCTTTTTGCCCGGCCTCCGGCTTTTCCGCGGTAATGAAAACCGTTCCATCGTCTTCAATATCAATCTGAACGCCGGTTTCGGCGATAATTTCATTGATCATTTTACCGCCCGGTCCGATGACTTCGCGAATTTTTTCAGGGTTGATATGGATAATAATGATACGCGGAGCATAAGGCGACAATTCCGGCCGCGGCGCGCTTAATGTGCCTTCGATCACATCCAGTATTTGGTAGCGCGCTTTTTTGCCCTGCTCCAGAATATCAGCCATCATCTTTTCGGTGATGCCGTCGATTTTAACATCCATTTGGATGGCATTGATGCCAAGCCGGGTGCCGGCCACTTTGAAATCCATATCGCCGTGGTGGTCTTCGGGACCTTGTATGTCGGTGAGAACTTTATAATTGTTCGCGCCTTTTGAAACCAAACCCATTGAGATGCCGGTCGCGGGCGCTTTGATCGGCACGCCGGCGTCCATCAGCGCCAGAGTCGCGGCCGATAAAGCGGCCATGGAAGTTGATCCGTTGGAAGAAACGATTTCGGATGTTACGCGGATGGTATAGGGGAAATCTTCCACCGAAGGAATCAGCGGCAGAAGAGTTTTTTCGGCCAGCATGCCATGCCCGATTTCGCGCCGTCCCGGCGCGCGCAAGAACCTCACTTCTCCGCAGGAATAAGGCGGGAAATTATAATGATGCAAAAATCGCTTTTTGCCGGTGATTTCCATCCCGTCAAGCAGCTGCTGGTCTCCGGGCGCACCCAAGGTGGCGCTGGAAAGGGCCTTGGTTTCGCCTCTTTGGAAAAGAGCGGAACCGTGAGTCCGCGGGATGACCGCTACTCGCGCGGAAAGCGGCCGTAATTGATTAAAAGTCCGTCCATCGGGCCGCAAGCCCGTGGTTAAAATAACTTCGTGCAAAACATTGTCGATTTCTTTTTCAAAGAAGGATTTGGCGAACTTGAGTCTTTCCATGTCTTCCGGGTAGGTTTTGGCGATGTATTCCTCGAGTTTGGTTTTGGCCGCGTCCATTGATTCCTGGCGCGCGTCTTTTTGTTTTTGGTAGAGAGCGTCCTTTAGATCGTTTCCAAGTTGGCCGCGCAATTCGTCTTCATAATCGGCTCCGAATGCCGGTTCCTTGAGCGCCATTTTGGGTTTGCCGATACTTTTGGCGATTTCGTTCTGGAAATCAATCAGCTGTTTGATGTAAGGTTTGGCGAACCGAAAAGCTTCCAAAACCATTTCTTCTTGAGCTTGGTCAAAACCGCCTTCGATCATATTGGCGACAATATCATTGTCGCGGATGATTCCCGCGAATACTACATCGATCGCGCTTTTCGCTCTTTGTTCGTAGGTTGGGTTAATGATATATTCGCCGTCAAGATAACCTACGCGCACCGAGGCCGCCGGGCCGTTCCATGGGATGTTCGAGATTGTCAGTGAGCAGGAAATGCCGAACATGCTAAGAATGTCGGGTTCGTTTTCCGCGTCCCACGACAAAACCGTGGCAATGGTTTGGACTTCGTTTTTCAGGCGGTCGTCAAAAAGAGGCCTTATCGAGCGGTCAATTTGGCGCGCGTTGCAAATCGCTTCGTCGGAAGGCCGAGTCTCTCTTTTGATGAATCTTGGCCCTTTGATTTTTCCGGCGGCGTAATATTTTTCTTCATAATCGACCATCAGCGGAAAAAATCCCATATCAGGTTTTTCTTTTTTTGCCATAACCGCGGTGGTCAGCACCATGGTGTCGCCATAGCGCACTACCGCCGAACCGTTGGCTTGTCCGGCCAAATCATTGACCTCGACCGACAGTTCTTTGCCCCCCAGCGTCAGGGAAAACTTGTTTTTTTCAGCGTCCATTTTCTTAAATGCCAAAATTGTAAATTCAAATGTCAAGAAAAGCTCTAAGCTCAAAGTTCAAAAGGAACGCGGCATTCTTTTTGACATTTGAAATTTGGGCTTGATTTGACATTTGAAATTCGAACTTTGGGATTGATTATTTTTTAAGCAAAAATCGTTCCGGCTCTTTTTCCATATCAATAAACGCATCGGCGATTTCTTTTAATTTTGACGATGCCGACCGGCCGAAAGCGATTATTTCCACCCGCTTGCCTTGGTTTTCCAGATATTCAACCAATTGTTGAAAGTCGCCGTCCCCCGAAGCCAATACGATCGTGTCCACCGAAGGTGAAATACGGATGGCGTCAACCGTAATGCCCACATCCCAGTCCGCTTTTTTCAGCCCGTCATAATATTCCTGCAAATCGCGGATTCGGGTTTCGATGCCAAGTTTTATCAACGCGTCGAAAAATGGTTTTTCCTCGCCGGTTTTTGTGCGCACCACATAAGCAAACGCGCGGATCAGGCTTCGGCGTCCGACCGCGGTTTTTAAAATCTCGTTGAAATTGACGCGCGCCTGATAAAGGTTGCGCGCCGAATAATACAGATTTTGCACATCAATTAACACCGCGATGCGCTGGGCGTTTGGTTGCAATATCATGATAGTCGCGAGTCGCTGAAAATAGCAGACAACCCCCGCCAAGGCGGGGGAAGTTTTACTTTTTCAGACCTAATTGCTTCAGGGTTTGCGCGTATTGGGTAACATTGATGTCGCGCAAATAATTAAGAAACTTGCGGCGTTTGGATACCATTTTCAAGAGCCCTCTCTTGGAATGGATATCTTTGCCGTGTTTTTTCAAATGTTTCTGCAAGCGGTCGATTTCTTCGCTTAACAGCGCGATTTGTACGCGGGGAGACCCGGTGTCCTCTTCGTGTAATTTATACTTATCGATCAGTTTCGCTTTTTCTTCGGTGGTTAACATATTCTTTGTTTTATTTTCTGCGGAAAATATTTTATTTAAATTTTCAATTTGTTATGTGTGCCCCCAGCAGGATTCGAACCTGCAACGAACTGCTTAAGAGGCAGCTACTCTACCGTTGAGTCATGGGGGCGCAATCGTTATTCAATGGCATCAACCTTGCAATCAGGCGCCCAGTCAAGAGGGTTGTTCATTTGCACATATCCCATTGAATCCAATACCAGACCCACGACCGCGTAACTGGAAAACATAACAACCAGTCCGATGGCGACCGCCAGCATTATTCCTTTGGATTGTTTGGCCACATCGGTATTCCCTTGGTTGAGCATCATCCTGAACCCCGCCCAAGCGATTATCAATACGGCGACCAGCGGTATCAATCCTTTCAAAATTACATCGATTGCGGTATTGACCAAAGTGAAAAGATCGCAGATTCCGCACGATGGCTGATCCGGCCCGCCGCATTTCAACAATTTTTCATCTTCCGCGAAAGCGGTGAGCGGCAATATAAACATTCCCAAAAAAGCGATAAACCGCGCGTTTTTTTTCATTTGGAAAATTATAAATTTCCGATCCCCTCTTTTTGTGTGCCTCTGGAGGGAATCGAACCCCCGTCACCGGTTCCGAAGACCGGTACTTTGTCCGTTAAGCTACAGAGGCCAAACGGCATCGGTGCGGCGGATAACAGGATTATTATACCAAAGAATTGAAAAAAAGCAAATAACGGGATATAAGAAAGCGTAAAGCGCAAAACTGAAAACGAAAAGCGAAAAATCGCGAGAAATACTTTACGCTTTTCGTTTTTAGCTTTACGCTAAATCATATGCAAGATTTTTTCGATAAAATTCCAAAAGAGGTAAAATTCGCCATAGAAGAATTGCAGCGGGCGGGGTTTCAGGCTTATGTCGTGGGCGGTTGCGTGCGCGATCTGCTTTGCGGCAATATCCCTTCGGATTGGGATGTGGCAACCAGCGCGGCGCCGGAGCGGATTCAGGCGGTTTTTCCGGAAAATTTCAGCGACAATAAGTTTGGCACGGTGACCGCCAGGATTAAAAATCCGGGATTATTGGGCGAAACCTCTTTTTTCGAGATCGAAATAACCCCCTATCGCATTGAATCCAAGTACACCGATAAGCGCCATCCAGACAAGGTTGAATGGGCCGACAATATTAACGACGATCTGTCCCGCCGGGATTTTACGGTTAACGCGATCGCGTTGAGCTATATAAAGGAAAAGAAAACCGGCAAACTGAAAACCGAAACGATAGATTTGTTCGGGGGAAAAGAAGATATCGCGGCAAAAGTGATCCGCGCGGTTCGGGGCCCCGACGAACGCTTTCTTGAGGACGCGCTAAGGATGATGCGCGCGGTAAGGTTTTCCGTGTCCTTGGGGAAAGGGTGGCATATCGAGGCCAAAACCGAACAGGCAATCGTCGCCAACGCCAAATGGCTTAAAGAAGTTTCCCAGGAGCGGATTCGCGACGAATTCGTGAAAATAATAATGTCGGACTGGGCGGCTGACGGTATCGATACATTGAGAAAGCTTGGCTTGCTGGATTATATTATGCCGGAACTTTTGACATGTTACCGAGTGGGCCAGAATAAGCATCATATATATGACTGTTACACCCATTTGATAAAATCTCTCGAATTTACCGCTCAAAAAAATTTCAGCATGCATGTTCGGATGGCCGCGTTGTTGCATGACATCGGCAAACCCAAATCTAAATCCGGCGACGGTCCGGATTCGACTTTTTATAACCACGAAATAATTGGCGCCAAAACTGCGGCCCAAATCCTTTCTCGAATGAAATTTCCCAAAAAAGACGCGGAAAAAATTGTGCGGCTGGTTAGATATCATTTGTTTTATTACAATGTGGGCGAAGTCGGCGAAGCCTCGATTCGGCGGTTGGTGCGCAATGTTGGCCGGGAAAATTTGGAAGATTTATTGCGGGTGAGGATGGCGGACCGCATCGGTTCCGGATGTCCCAAAGCCGAGCCGTATAAATTGCGGCACTTGCGCTATCTTATGGAAAAAGCTTCGCTTGACCCTATTTCAGCCAAAATGATCAAGGCGAACGGTAAAGATATTATGGATATCCTTGGTATCCGGCCCGGACCGAAGGTCGGTCGGATACTTGATGTTTTGCTGGCGCAGATTTTAAACGATCCGGCGCTTAACGAAAGAAATTATCTTGAGGCCGAGATCAGGCGGCTTGGAAGTCTTGGCGAAGAGGAATTGTCAAAGATTTCCGAAGCCGCGGAAAAACAAAAAGACGCGGTGGAAATAAAACGCGATCGGATGACGAAGAAAAAGTATTGGGTGACATGACTTGGCCTTGGGCTCGGGAATTTTTCCGCGGAACACGGATATCCCGCCGCGGCGGGATTCCTTGTGTTCGCGCCATCGCGCTCGCAGGGTTCCGCGAAAAGATTCCCGAGCCCGGCGTTTTGATTTTTAAGAGCGGGGATTTACAAATAAGGAAATTAAGCTAGAATGAAATCGCGTTAATTTTTGAAGAAAATTTTTGCGCGACGGGGAGGAGTATGCCGGCAGTACGCACGATTCGGGTTCGTGCAGACAGGGTTCGATTCCCTGCTCCCCGACTTTGTTTCGCCGAAGTTTTAACGAAGGCGACCATTATCTTTCTAGCTTTAGCCGGTGGCGGGATGGAATATCGCCAAACAAAAAACCTCATCGAGGTTTTTTGTTTGGCGTGCCGGTTCTATTTACAAAATGTTTTGCGGCAGGACGGGTATGCCGTTTTCAATTGTCACAGGTAATTTTCTTGTTTCCTCTTCGTATATGTTTTTAATTTGGGGCGCGAAATAAACCGATAATACCGCGAGCGAGACCATAAGAATAAATCCGATAATTGCCATCGGCCCGAAGAAATTTTTTTCCGATGGCGATATCAAAATTGCCGAATCCGTTTTCGTTTTTTTTAAATTTTCAAAAATCAAATAGTAATAGATCGTCGCGACCGGAGAAATTAAAAATCCAAAAATAAAATTGACAATATTTTCTGTTTGAGGCCCCGCCGCTTTGTTCAGCGGTTGGATAATTGAATCGATAAACAACATTGAAACTATTCCCAATGCCACCAATAAAAAAATATTCCAAAAGTTGCCGCGGCCGTAGTCGCGGCTTTTTAATAACGCTTCCATTCCCTTTTTATCGTCGGCGATAACCGCATATCGGGAAAACAAAAACCAGATTGAGAAAATTATTCCCGGAATAATGAAGAAAACATATCCAAAAAAAAGAATTGCCGCGGAAAGAACGCCAACCCAGAGAGACGGCATCGCGTAAGGCTTGGCTCGCTTCAGAGCTTCTCGCAATCCGAATGTTTCCTGTCTGTCTTTTAAAACAATTATTGTTGCCGCGGATATCCATGAAAAAAAGTATAAAACAAAGAATGTCATTGCAATGATGGCAACGATGCTGACGATCAGCGTCGCAATCAAATTATTGGTTGTGGCCACGATCAGCGAGGCAATCATTCCTATAAGTATAATGATAGCAACCGCCGCCGTCATTAAAATATAACAGCAAAGAGCGATAATTAAGAGCGGTTTTAATTTTTGGCCATAGACCTTAAAAGTATCGTTCAGCAAAGCGAAGAATGATGGTAATTGCGGTTTTGTTTGCGCGGCCATATTTGTGTTTGGTTCCATTTTTTGAATTGATTATCTTTGATCATTATATATGCACTTCCCGGTTCTGCAAATGCCGTAACGATGCCGGGTTTTATTATTGTTCGGCAAGAGAACAGAGACCGGACAATGATTGCAAATTTTTTTGTATTGCTTAAGATATAATCAACGAAGAAATTTTTTATAATTAAAAATTATGGAACAACAAAATAACAATCAAACACCCAAGGATTATATCCTTTCTCTCTACGAAGTTTGCGAGATGCTTGGTAAAAGTTCCAGGACGATTAGCCGATATGTCCATCGGGACATTCTCCACCCGGTGGGTATAAAAAGCAGACAAGGGACGCTTGAATATCGTTTTAGCCGGGCCGAAGTGGAAGTTCTCAAGCAAAGGGAAGATGAAATACGGCAGTTTAATTATATGCCGCAATTGTCGAACATGAGGCAGAATATGGCATCGTTCGCATCGATTAATTACCAGCAACCCCGAACTATGCCGCAACCGTTTATGATGCCGGGAATTTCTTTTCAAAACGCGCCTGGCCAGACAATCCCCGGTCAACCCGTAGCGCCGGCGCAACCATTCCCCAAAGAAGCGGAAACGATTGCCGCGGCGCCGGAAGATAAGGCGCGGGAAAACACGACTGGCGAACCGACTCCGCCGACCGCGAATCACAGCGAACCCTTTCAAGACACGGCGCCAAATCAAGACCACAGCAACGAACAGATAATCATACTTTTAAAAGAAACGACCGAAATGTTGCGCGATCAGTTGCAGGTCAAGGACGGACAGATCAAAAATCTTGATGAAAAAATCGGCCAACTGATTGAAAGGAATCGCGAAACAAATATTTTATTAAAAGGATTGCAAGACAAAATGGTGCTTCTTGAGAAGCCGAAAAACGAGCGCAAGATTCAACCCAGAACGGAAATCCCGGCGGTATCAAGCGAAGAAGTTTCTCCATCATCTTCGCCCGCGCCGAAAGTTGTCGAACCGGTCGCCAATCCAATAAAATTAAAAGTTGCCTATCGGGAAGACGCGGCATACGCGCCGGAAAATAATCAATCAAACATCAATCCGCAAAATAAAAATAAGACCATTGCCAACGGGGCGGGGAATGGCGGACGGATTCCCGCGCAACGGAACGATGATCAATCCGCCAAAGGATTTTTCGGAAAAATCTTCAGGTAAGGCGTTTGAATATAAAAATCAAAAAAGAAGGAAATCGCCTCCTTCTTTTTTTGTTGCATCATCATCCAAGTTGCTTTAAGATTAGAATAACAGAGGCCGTTATTCCAATACCTTGGAATAACAAAAGACCTTATTCTTTTTATCCGCCGCAAGCTTGCCGCGGAGAATAAAAAGCATGAGGAATTATTGGCAAAACTCAAGCGCTTGATTTATTTCAACAAACTTTTTATGCCGATCAAATCTTATATATTGGATCCGTTGCCTCCGAAAATAAATTATGATTCGCTGATCCGCGTGATTGGCGAAGCGCACGGCGCGATCGGCGAATTGAACGGTTTGTTGCGAAAAAATATTTTGAGTCCGGAATTGCTGGTAACTCCGTTGCTGACGAAAGAGGCGGTTTTGAGCTCTCGCATTGAAGGCACGCAAGCGACGCTGGAAGATGTTTTTCAATATGAAGCCCAACCCGCCGGCGAGCTTGCCGGCGGCCAGAATCGAGAAATCACCGAAATTATCAATTATCGTCGGGCGATGAATTTTTCGATGGAGGAGTTGAAAACAAAATCGATTAACCAATCATTTATTAAAAAAATCCATTATCTGTTGCTTGATTTATCGCGCGGCGCGGAGAAAGACCGCGGCAAATTCCGGACCGGACAGGTGTACATTGGCATGCCCGGAGCGCGGATTGAGGAGGCCAGTTATGTGCCGCCCGCGCCGGCGGAATTGCCGGCCTTGCTGTCGAATTGGGAAAAGTATGTTAACTCAAATCAGGAAAAAGATTTGTTGGTGCAGATCGCGGCGGCGCATTATCAGCTGGAGTCAATCCATCCGTTCCGCGACGGAAACGGCCGCGTGGGCCGGTTGTTGATTCCGCTGTTTTTGTACCAGCGCGATTTGTTGTCGTCGCCGTTGTTGTATATCAGCGAATATTTTGAAAGAAACCGGCAGGACTATTACGGTTATCTGCGCGGAGTGACCGAAAGGGGCGACTGGGAATCATGGCTTAAATTTTTTTTGCTGGCGTTGATAACTCAATCGTTAAAGACGCAAAATTCAATCTCGAAAATTTTGGAATTAAACGATCGTTTGAAAAAAGAAATTACCGCCGCCAATTCGGTTTACGCGCTCAATCTGTTGGAATCACTTTTTGTCTCGCCGATAATCACATACGCGAAAATAAAAGATAAATTAAAAACTAAAAATCCCCAAACCATTTATAATCTTTTGGAAAAATTCATCCAGTTGGGGATATTAAAAGAGGAGCCGGGAAGAAAGAGGAACCGCGTTTTTGTATTCCAGGAATTGTTGGACATATTAAAATAAAAATTGTTTTTTTCCCGCGATTATGTCAGTATCTCCCAATAACGGCGATAATTAAAAATACATTGATGTCGGGATATTAACCCCGCCATCAACCAAAGGATGTTTCCTTCAAGATTACTTGCGCTTTGCTAAGGAATCCTCGTTCTTTTTGTTCCCCGCGGCGAGCCGACAGGGTATAAAAAGAATAAAAATATATGGAAAATATTAAAAAATTGGTTAACTTTTTGTTTGAGTTGTCCGGAGCGAAAACAATGCCGCGCTCCGGGTGGCAGAGGATTGGCGTCAGGTTGCCGGAGTCGCTGGCCGATCATAGCGCGTTAACGGGGCAGATTGCGTATATCTTGGCGGCAATGGAAGGCGCCGATGCTGACCGCGCGGCGGCGTTGGCGATTTTTCACGATACCGCCAAATTGCGTTTGGGCGATATAAATTGGGTGGCAAGGATTTATAATGGCTCTGCAAGCCAAGTTGAAAGGGCGCAAAAAGATCAGATAGGTGGCGTGTCTGTCGCGCCGCAAATGAAATCGATTTTCGATGAACTGAAAGAATGCAAAACCAAGGAGGCGCAAATCGCTGGGGACGCGGATTTTTTGGATATGGCGATTCAAGCAAAATATTACGCCGACAATGGCAATAAAAAAGCATTGTTGTGGATTGAAAGCGCCGCGGATATTTTTAAAACCGATTCGGCGAAAGAAATTTTCACGGCGGTGAAAGAAACCGGTATTGAAGATTGGTGGATGGAATTGGAGCCGATAAAAAATAAGTTTGAATCGCGGAGCAAAAAATAATATGAAAGACTAAGATCAGGGATTGAATAAAACTTTGCGCGCGGCGGAAAATTTTGAGAAAGCGGGGGAGTTGGAAACGCGGGGTTTTTAAAACGGGTAATCGATTTGACGCCCGAATGTTTGGAATACAATGATTCGCATATCGGCTTGGAGATGATTGATAATTTGGCATGATTCCGGCCAGTGTGGACTTTTTCGCGTTTTTTTGTTATGATTTTTGCGTTTGGCCCCATCGTCTAGTGGTCAGGACGTTGCCCTTTCAAGGCGAAAACGCGGGTTCGATTCCCGCTGGGGCCACTTGGTTTCTGGCGACAAGGCGGTTAAAAGCCGCCTTTTCGCATATAATACAGATATGGCAATCGATTATTTGAATCTTTCGCGCGCCGATGATTTTAAAAATCATTGGCATCGCGCCGCGTACCGTTTTTTGGAAATGCTTCCCGGGTTTGTTTCATGGGCAACTCTTATTTTGGGTTTTGTTTTGTCCGGGATTTGGCCGTTCGCGGTCGCGATTTTCATTATCTCTTTTGATTTTTACTGGCTTTGCCGGGTTTTATATTTGGCGGCCCATCAAATCGCCAGTTACGGGAAAATGAAAAAAAATATTGCCATTGATTGGAGATCAAAACTTGAACGCGACAATAAAGACGAATGGCAAGATATTTATCATTTAATTGCTCTGCCCTTTGCCAGCGAGGGGCCTGAAGTGGTGCGGGCGACGCTTGATTCGCTTGTCAACGCCGATTATCCCAAGAATAGAATTATTATTTTGCTGGCAATCGAAGATATTCAATCGGCGCGAGAATTGGCGGCCAGGATCGAGCCGGAATACCGTTCAAAATTTTTCGCGTTTTGGCTGGTGGTGCATCCCAAGGGAATCGGCGGCGAACTGCAGGGGAAAGGCGCCAATGTAAACTGGGCGTTCAAAGAAGTTAAAGAAAAATATTTGCCCGGGATGAATATCCCGCAAGAGAATATCGTCGTGTCGCTTTTCGACATTGACACCAAGCCGTATCCGCAGTATTTTTCCTGTTTGACATGGTATTATTTAAACGAATCCGACCGGCTTCACAAGAGCTACCAGCCGATACCCGTATATAACAACAACATTTGGGAGGCGCCGCTGGTGAGCCGCATAATTGCCACTTCGTCGACTTTTTGGGAAATGATGCAACAGGAGCGGCCCGAACAATTGGTAACCTTCTCAAGCCATTCTATGCCTTTAAAGGCGCTTTTGGAGGTGGGTTATCCTTATAATGTGGTTTCCGACGATTCGCGCATTTTCTGGCGCGCCTATTTCTATTACGGCGGCCGTTATAAGGCAATTCCCATGTATTATCCGGTTTCAATGGACGCGGTGCTTGGCAAGTCGACATTCCGCACCATGGTCAACCAATACAAACAGCAGCGGCGCTGGTCGTGGGGCGTGGAAAATTTGCCCTATGTTTTTTTCAATCTTTTTATGAATCCGGCCAGCGCCGGAATAAAACTGCGGGAAAAAGTTTTCCATATTATAACCATGATTGAAGGTTTCTGGTCGTGGGCGACCGGTTCGATTATGACATTCGGTTTGGGATGGCTTCCTCTGCTGATGGGCGGCAAAAATTTCAATGCCACTTTGCTTTCGTATAATTTGCCGATGATAACTTCGGTGATTATGACCTCGGCAATGGTGGGGATGGTGGTGTCGGCCATTATCAGTATGTTGTTGCTGCCGCCGCGGCCCAAACATTACGGCCGCTGGCGCCACATATCAATGTTGCTTCAATGGCTGTGTCTGCCGATCACGCTGATATTTTTCGGTTCGCTTCCGGCGCTGGAGTCCCAGACTCGCCTCATCATCAACAAGCCCCTCGGTTTTTGGATCACGGAAAAGGGGAGAAAGAATGGCAAATAGAGATTGACTTCAATGTTAACCCGATAATTATTAATCTTGACTTTAATAATAATAAGGTTAAAATTAAAGTATATTGATATTTTAACTCAAAACCATGTTGATTAAGCGGGAGATTTTTCAAGAATTAAAAGAGCATTTAACTCAAAAAGAAATTACTTTGTTGGTCGGCCCGCGGCAAGTGGGCAAAACTACATTGATGCGTGAGTTGGCCGGGCACCTTGAAAGTATCGGTAAAAAATATCTTTTTTTAAATTTGGACAATGAGGCGGATGAAAAATATTTCACGAGCCAGGCGGAATTGATTGAAAAAATCAGGATTCATCTTGCGCCCGGGGGGTTTGTTTTTATCGATGAGATCCAGCGGAAAAAGGATGCCGGGATTTTTTTGAAGGGAATTTATGATTTGGATTTGCCGTATAAATTCATTGTTTCCGGATCCGGAAGTTTGGAACTGAAAGAAAAAATTCACGAATCGCTGGCCGGACGAAAAAGAATTTTCGAAATTAATCCGGTTAATTTTAAGGAATTCGCGAATTTCAAAACAGATTACCGCTATGAAGACAAGATTGGAAGTTATTTTGAAATAGAAAAGGACAGAACAAAAATTTTTTTGAAAGAATATCTCAATTTCGGCGGTTATCCGCGCGTTATTTTGGCGAACCATGTTTTGGAGAAAAACAAAATAATGGGGGAGATTTTTCGCAGTTGCGTTGAAAAAGATCTGCTTTCACTTTTGGAAATCGACCGGCCGGAAGCGTTTTCGTTGATGGTTAAAATCATTGCCAGCCAATCCGGGCAAATTTTGAATTATTCAAAATTGGGCCAGCAAATAGATTTGACTTTCGCGCCGTTGAAAAAATATTTGTGGTACGCGCAAAAAATTTTTTTGCTCAAAATCGTCCGGCCATACTTTACCAACAAGCAAAAAGAAATCACTCGGTCGTCGTCGGCATATTTCTATGATCTTGGTTTGCGCAATTTTTCCATAGAATTAATGGGGGCGTTATCCGATCCGCAAAGCTTTTCTTTTGTGTTTCAAAATTTTGTTTTAAACGCTCTTTTGGAAAAAAACAAAGATACCGCCGCTGTGATAAATTTTTGGCGCACCCTTTCCGGAGCCGAAGTGGATTTTGTGATCAATCGCGGCCGGGAAGTGCTGCCGGTTGAAGTCAAATACATCGATTTGAAATCGCCGGTTTTGGGAAAGTCGTTGCTGTCGTTTGTTGAAAAATACAAACCCAATGAAGCGTGGGTGGTCAATCTGTCGCTGGATACGGTGGTAAAAATAAAAACCACAACAGTAAAATTTATTCCGTATTGGAAAATTTAAAATAATTAAAAATTAAAACCATGGAAATTGAAACAAAAATTGAAAATCCGGCGGTTAAAAAAAGGTTGAATGACTTGGATTCGGATGATCCGAAAACAATCAGGGAAGCGGTAAATTATTTGGCGCGGCAAGACAAAAACAAGCAATTAAAAACCGCGTTGCGCGAAATTGTTGAAAATTTTCGGGTTTGCGAATCTTTGGCCGCGATTTGGGCGATTGCGGTTTTGGGGATTATGCGCGACAAAGATGCGGTTCCGTACTTGCTTGATGTTTTTGACAGCGATGAGGATTTTACACAAGAGGCGGCTGAGGATACGCTGGTGCTGATTGAAAGAGCGCATCCGGGATCGGTTGTCCCTCTTGCGATTGAGTTTATCGAGCGCAGGATTGACAATGATCCGTGGCGCGCGAAAATTTTTGCCGTTGGCGTGCTGGGCGAATTTATAGACCAAATTCCGGTTAAAAATTTTTTGATAAAATTGTTTGAAAAGGACAAAGATATCCAAGATTTTATTGGTAGTATTTTGGTTAATACCAAAGATAAAATAATTTTAGAACTTTTGAAGCGATCTTTGGTGTTTTTTGAACAAGTAAAAGACGATATTGCGATAAATGAAATGAAGTGGCATTATTATTATTTGGCCAATGGCATCAGCTATGCGGAAAAATATCCCGATAACAAATCATGGAAACGAAATTGGGAACAAAGATGGAATCATTTGTTGGAAAAAGTTGCCGAAGGGGATGATGAAGGAGGCGGCAATGAAGTAGATATTGAAAAGATGGAAGAGAGATTAAAAGAAATGGAGCGCAAATTTAAGGGAAGCGAATTGGATAAACAGTTTCAAAAAGAGCTGGCGGAGCGCGACGCGCAGGAGATTGAACCGTTTTGTTTGGCAAGATGGCTTGAAATCCGCCAACGATCGGATTTTGAAAATGAGTTTCAACGAGTGCTGGATTTGGTTGGCGCAGGGGACATCTGGCAGGTGGAAGATATTCAAAAAGCAATGAACGAAAGCCGATCATCCGGCCCGATCATGAAAATGATTTCGGAAAAAATAAATTTTCCCGACGAAAAATCATTCACTGCGTTTTTTGAATATGCCAACCAGCTTTGGAACAACACCCCCCGTGAAGAATTGCAAGGCCTTACCCCCGCGGAAAAAATGGAAATTTACTATTTGTCGCAAGAATGATTTTTTACTATCGCTGGAATCTCAGACCCGCCTCATTCTCAACAAGCCCCTCGGTTTCTGGATCACGGAAAAGGGGAGGAAGAAGTAAAATTATATGAAATTTTACGAATATGTTTGCCGCGATTCGTTTGGCCGGATAATTTCCGATGGTCCGGCGCGCAAGACTTTCGCCCAGACCGATGTTTTGGGAAAAGCCAATTTGATGCGGCCCGAGATCAATCGCTTGGGCCATATGTTGGGCAACCCCGAAGTTTTGACCGCCGAGGATGTTTTGGAATTATTGTAAACGCAATCTGGTGTTTATAGTCTTTTTATCAAGACGCAAATCCGCAGGAGCAAGACTCCTGCGGATTTTTGTTTTGGATTTCGGATATTCGAACATTCGAGCTTCACTCCAGGTGGGCGCGGTCGCGGAAGTGCTGGATGCGGGCGCGGAGTGCGGGATGGCGCGAGAGGTCGGGGTCGTTTTGGAGAATGCCTTTGGCGGCGTTGCGGGATTTTTCCACCAGGAACACGTCGGCGAGGGAAGCCATGGCTAGATCGGGCGCGCCCCATTGCTGGGAGCCGAACACTTCTCCCGGGCCGCGGATTTCCAAGTCTTTTTCGGCCAGGTCGAAGCCGCTGTCGAATTTGAGCATCGCGTTCAGGCGCCGGGTGGGGTAATCGGAAAACAGCAGGCAATACGATTGGTGTTCGCCGCGACCCACACGGCCGCGGAACTGGTGCAATTGCGCCAGGCCGAATTTGTGGCTGCCTTCGATGGCCATGATCGTGGCGTTGGGAATGTCGATGCCGACTTCGATCACCGAGGTGGAAACCAGAATGTCTATTTTCCCGTCTTTTAATTTTACCATCACTTCTTCTTTTTCCGCGGCTTTCATTTTGCCGTGCATCATGCCGACTTTCAATTCCGGAAAAATTTCTTTTGACAGTTTTTCATATTCTTCTTTGACGGCCTTGACCGCGTCCGCGCCGGAGTAATCGGCTTTCGGGTCGAATAAAATTCCGTCCCGCTTTTGTTCGGGCTTGTCCTCGTCGGGGTCGATGCGCGGGCAGATAACGAACGCCTGGCGGCCGGATTGGATTTCTTTGCGGATCATCTCGTAAGCTTTGGCGCGACCATCGGGAAGGACAATCTTTGTTCCAACTTTAAGCCTGCCCGCGGGCATTTCATTGATCAGTGCCAGGTCAAGGTCGCCATAGACTGTGAGCGCCAGGGTGCGGGGGATGGGCGTGGCGGTCATTGAAAGCAAATGCGGCACCAAGGATTTTTTTGAATTTGTTTTGTTGTTTTTTGCGAGCGCCGCGCGCTGGTCGATGCCGAAGCGATGCTGTTCGTCCAAAACCACCAAAGCTAGATTTTTAAATTCAACGCCTTTTTGAATCAAAGCGTTGGTACCGATCAAAATGGAAACTTCGCCGCTTTTCGCCTGTTCCAGCACCGCGGATTTTGACGCGGATCCGTATGAAGAAAGCCGGGAATTCTTGCTGCAAAGCAAGCCGATTTCAATGTTGAGCGGCGATAACATTTTGGAAAAGCTCGCGTAATGTTGTTGGGCGAGGATTTCCGTGGGCACCATAACCGCGATTTGCGCGCCGGCTTTAGCGGTTGCCAGGGCCGCGATCATCGCCACGACGGTTTTGCCCGAGCCGACATCGCCTTGCAGGAGGCGGTTCATCGGCCGCGGTTTTTCCAAATCTTTCAATATCCGAAAGGCGGTTTCGCGCTGGGCCTGGGTAAGGGTGAAGGGCAGAGATTGCACGAATTCTTTCACCAAGTCCGCGTCGAACGGGATTGCCAAAGCTTTTTCGCTGTTCAGCCGCACGCGTTCGCGCAAAACCGCCAACTGGATGAAAAACAATTCTTCGAACGCGAAACGCTTCCGCGCGGCGGCGGCGAATTCATCGGATTCCGGGAAATGGATTTGTTTTATCGCGTCGCGCCACGGCATGAAATCATAATCGCCGAGCAAATTTTCAGGCAGGGGATCGGGCATTTTTGAATAACCGGCCAGGAGCGGTTTGATAATATAGCGCAACCAGCGGCTGGAAACACCCGCGGTTTCCGGATAAACCGGCACCATCCGTCCGGTGTGGGTGTAATCTTCTTCGGTTTCAAAACCGTCGCGAACTTTTTCATACATCGGGTTGGAAAGGTATTTGGCGCCTTTTTTGTCAACCAGTTTTCCCGCCAGACAAACTATAGTGCCCTTTTTAAGGGTGCCGGCAAGGTATGGCTGGTTGAACCATAAAGCTTTTACCGAGCCGGTAGCGTCGGTCACCATGGCTTCAATGAGCGTCATGTGCCGCTTCCAAATGCGGATCATTTTTATTGTTTCGACGGTTCCCTGGACGCAGGCGGTTTTATCGACTTCCAAATCGGCGATATTCGTCCGCGCGGAAAAATCATGGTAGCGCGAGGGGAAGTGATAGAGCAAATCCCGCATCGTCAAAATTCCCATATTTTTCAATCGGGATTTATAGGCCGCCGAAATTCGCGTGAATTTTTCAATTGAAGCGTCGAAATCCATAGAGATAAAATTTTCAATTTACAATTTACAATAAATGTTCCAAATTTCAATGTTCCAAACAAATGTTTCAGTTAGGATTCTGTTTGATTCATTGGTGCATTGAAAATTCAATGAAAATTGTAAATTGATAATTGAAAATTATTGTTGCCTTTACTCTATCAAGATTATGCTATAATGAATATCATAAAAGGCAAATTTAAGCTAAATAATTAAATTGTATGGCACAAAACAATCAAGATATCAGTTCTTTGTCCAGTATCGCCGCGCTGATTATTGGCGCCATTGTTCTTGTCGGCCCGGCAATGAGCATTTTTGGGCCGCTGGGATTGCTGGCGATTTTTGTAGGCTTGGTTTTGTCGGTCCTTCTTATTGGTTTGCGCGTGGTTGACCAATATGAACGGGCGCTTGTTTTGACTCTTGGACAATATTCGGGAACGCGGTCGCCGGGATTGACATGGATATTGATCGGCATCCAGCGCATGGTCAAAGTTGATATGCGCATCACCACCACCGACATTCCGTCGCAGGAAGTGATCACCAAAGACAATGTGCCGGTGGGAATCAACGCCGTGGTTTATTTCCAGGTGGAGTCGGCCGAGAAAGCGATTTTGAATATCAAGGATTACACGCTGGCCGTGGCGCAATACGCGCAAGCCGCGTTGCGCGATGTGATTGGCGGTATTGAACTTGACCCGCTGCTTTCCGAGCGCGAGAAAATTTCCGAAGCGATCAAACAAATCGTTGACCAAGCCACCAACAGTTGGGGGATAAATGTCACCGACATCAAAATCCAGGATATTGAATTGCCCGCGGATATGAAGCGCGTTATGGCCAAGCAGGCCGAATCCGAACGCGAAAGAAGAGCCATCATCATCCGCGCCGAAGGCGAATTCCAGGCATCGGCGCGATTGGCCGAAGCCGCCAAAATGCTCACCGACACTCCCGGGGGCCTGTCGATGCGCACTTTGCAAACCATTGAAAAGATAAATCCCGATCCGTCCAAAACCGTGATCTTCGCCCTGCCGGTGGAAATTATGGAAGGCTTCAAAAAACTGACCGGCGCGAAATAAAAAACATCGAATTTTTAATCCCGGGATAACCCGGGTTTTTGTTTGAGTTGGAAGCTGATTTAAGTTATTATATTTGATAAATTATGAAAACTACTTTTTGCCGGACAGATACTTGCGATCAATTGAAATTGCCCGGGTTGCTTTTTGAGCCGGACGCCGGATCGAAAATCGGCATTTTGCATTTGCACGGCCGGGCCGGCGGGTTTTATGCCAATGCGTTTTTGGACGCGATGGCCGAAACTTATACCGCGGCCGGATTCGGGTTTTTAACGGTTAATTTGCGCGGCCATGACCAGATCGCGGATTTTCGGGTGGGCGATACCGACCAGATAAAAAGAATCGGGCAGGCATTTGATATTTTTGAAGAATGCGTTTTGGACATTGGCGCGTGGTTGGATTTTTTCCGGTCGCGCGGTTATGAAAAAATAATTTTGCAGGGAGGCTCGACACTAACTAAGTTTTATCGTTTTAGAACATTCAAATTAAGTCGGTTTCAATGAACGATGACGAAATTGTATCTTTTTCAGATACATTGAGGAAGAGTGAAGCGGAAAACGATTTAATTTCAATGTTCCCGCAGGGCAGGATTTATTTGATCTGTCTTCGTTGTTGCTTGTCGCTAATGTAGTGCTACGACTACATTACGCTCCTCGCGCCTAGAATCCAGATCAAATAAATCCTGCTAAAACGATAAAACTTAGTTAGTGTCGAGCTAAGCCAGGGCGGCGGCAAAGCAATTTATTTTTTAAATGAAAAAATACCCGCGGATGTTACCGCGCTGGTTTTGATGTCGCCGGCAGATGCCGCCGGGCTATTGAAAAAATTTGATCCGCAGAATTTTGAAAAAGATCTTGCGGAAGCGGAAGCTATGGTTGCGCAGGGGAGGGGCAACGAATTGTTGCCGCGGCCGATCCGCGGCACATATTACATTTCGGCAAAAAGTTTCGTCGATGAATTCGGCAAAGACACCAAGGCGGATATTTTCCCGGTTTTCGAAAACGGCAATTTTGAGAAGCTGGAGAGAATCAAAATGCCGATTCTGGCGTTCTATGGCTCCAAAGAAAATCTTTGTATTAACTCGCCAAAAGAAGACCTGGCAATCGTCGCCAGCCATTTGAAAAACCAAAATTCAAAAACCGCGATAATCGATGGCGCCGACCACACATATCACAAATGTGAAAATCAAGTCGCAGAATTAATTGAGGCTTGGTTAAAAGAAGTTTTGCAATATGGGAAACGAAAGAGATAATAAAATTATTTTGGATGATTTGGTTGAAGGGTTTATAAATTCTTTGGAAAAACCGGCGATCGCAAAAGTTTTGCGGGTTATCGATTTGCTTGAGAATTTCGGCCATGAATTAGGCATGCCGCACAGCAAAAAGATAACCGCCGCGATTTACGAATTGAGAATTCGGAGCCGGCAGGAAATAAGATTTTTTTATTGTTTTAAAAGGAAGAATATAATTTTGCTGCACGGTTTCGTCAAAAAATCCGATAAAATCCCCAAAAAGGAGATCAAAGTTGCTATTCAGAGGCATGAAAGATTGACTAATATATAACATATATGTTATATATAATTTATGAAAACATATACTGAATTTAAAAACAAACTATTAAAAGACGAAGAAATTGCCAAGCATTATGAAAAACTCGGGCCGGAATTTGCGTTGATCGAAATGGTAATTAAAAAAAGATTGAAAAGCGGGTTATCGCAACAAGATCTGGCGGAAAAAATTGGCACAAAGCAATCGGCAATTTCCCGTTTGGAATCGGGACGCTCGAACCCATCGTTATTGTTTTTGCAAAAAATCGCCAAAGCGTTGGATTCTCAACTCGAAGTTTTTTTAAAATGATAAATGGAAGAAATTATTTATCGAAAATCGAACAAGGATGATTTGCCGCAAATATTGGAGATGATGATTGCTTTTGATTTGAATGCGTCCAATATGGTTGCCGATGGTTTTTTGGTGGCGGCGCAGGGCCGGCGCGTTTTGGGATGTGCCAGAATAACCGAGATTGGCGATGGCAATATTGAATTATCGAGCGTCGCAGTGGTTGAAGGATTTAGGAAAAAAGGGATTGGCGGCAAGCTGATACAAATGCTTCTTGCCCAGGAAAAAAGACGGCCGATATATTTGATGTGCCGAAGAAGAAACCAAAAGTTTTACGAAGAGCAGGGATTTAAAGAAATGCAGGACGATTTATTGCCTGCGTTATATCGGGATATGGTTGAGAAAATTATAAGCAAGGGAAGAGCTATTAACAACGATGGGTTTGCGATGATTAAAGAATAATAAAAAATATGTTTGTAATAAAAGAGCCGAAAGATTATAGTTTTGAGAAATTCTGAATCAAGGGAAAAATTTTTCCATCAAGCGGTCTGACGGTAAGAACAAGATTTGTTTTGATTGAAACCCAAAGCGGGCATGAAACCACAATCTGCCAGCGGGAATGTGATTTTTGTTATTACATTTTGGAAGGTAACGGATATTTTGAAATTAATAGCGGCCGTGAGGATTGCACTGCGGGGGATTTGGTGGTGATACCGGCGGGCAATAAATTCACTTATAAAGGAAAGATGAAGATGCTTTTGAATTGCACGCCGCCGTGGTGCGTGGAGCAGGAGGAAATGGTTGGATGACAATGTGGTATAATAAATATTATATTCGTTCGGATATTCGATTCGACCCGGCAAAACATCGGCGATATCAGTAGCGCTAGATTTTCGATTTTTGACAATGCCGACGGCAAGCATTGTTCCGACGGCACGGTTTTTGGTAAATGCTCCACTGACAAGCCCAAGCTTTGCATCGACGAAGAAGTGGATTTGACCGATGCCTGCCACTCCTGCGGCTGCCCCTCGGGCAGTTTTGCGGCTCCGACAGCAAATGCCATTAAGCCTGGTTTTGTTGCTTCGGGTTGATAAAATATATGACAGTGTTGATCAATTTCAAAATTTGCGACAATGCGAAAGAATGTAGCGGTATCGCGGTTTGCCCGACCGGAGCTTTGTCGTGGGACGAAAAGAAGAAAAGCATAAAAATCAATAATAAAAAGTGTATTAGCTGCGGGAAATGCCAAAGGGCGTGCGGAGTTGAAGCTATTAAGGTGGCAAAGAATGAAAAAGAATACGTAAAGATAAAAAAAGAAATCAATAATGATTCGCGGAAAGCTACGGATTTGTTTATAGACAGGTTTGGAGCCCAACCAGTTACGCCAATGTTTTTGGTTGCGGAAGATAAATTTACTTTATCGTCTTTAGAATCAAAAAAACCGGCAATGGTTGAATTTTTCAATGAAAATTCGATAGAATGCCTTTTAAGGTCAATACCGATTAAAGATTTGGTGGCGGGCATGAAGATAAACTATGAAAAAATTGAATTGAAAACCGCATTGTTGCTGGGAAAATACCAAATATCCAAATTGCCCGCGCTGTTATTTTTTAAAGATGGGAAATTGTTCGGCAAGATAGAAGGTTATTACGATCTTGATAAAAAAGGCGAATTGATAAAGTTGGTTGGTGAAATTGTAAATCGGGGAAAATAATTTTGGATATTTGATTATGATTATTGACCGTCAAAAAAAAGAAGAGGGGATATTGGTTAATTTAATTAAGCCTCAAGGGAAAAGAATTTTTGAGATAGGATGTGGCGAAGGACGAGCGAGTTTGATGTTGGCTAAATATGCGGAGCACTATATTGCGATAGATAACGATATCAATGTAATAAATAAAGCCATTTCGCAAGTTACTACTGAATTAAAAGATAAAATTGATTTTAAGGTTGGTTCCGCGACCAAGATTTTGTTGCCGGATAAAAGCGTTGACACGGTTTTTATGCTGCTTAGTTTTCACGAGATAGCCTTGCAGAAACAAGGGGGGCGTTGCTTGAATCATTGCGCGTTTTAAAAGATAACGGTCAAATTATTATTGCTGATCCAGAAGAAAATCCAACTGATTCTGTCCAAGCGTTATTTGGTTCGATAGATTTGTCTTTAAATTATTTTAAGCATTCAACATTAGTTAATCATTCTAGGTGGGTAATTGACAGTATAGCGCGAGATTATAGTTTGACAATCGAGAATAATATCGGTTACTCGATTGACTGGGAATTTAATGATTTTGAAGATATGCAAAATTGCATGATAGCTGACTATCAAGAAATTGATTGGGATGAAAGATGTCAACAAATAGCAAAAAATGCTTTACAAAAAATTGTTAAAAATATTGACACTTCAAAATCATTTGTAATTCACGATCGTATGGAAGTCGCTATAATTAGCAAACGGAAAGTTTGGGATTAAGAGCGAACGAGATGATTTTGACATTATCTTATAAATTTGCTTAACTTTGTCTGGCAGGTGAGTACTTTGGATGAAGAAACAAAAGTAGCGTTATTGACCTTCGCATAATAACTTGACTATAATCGCCTTTGTGGGATAATGAAGGCATATGAAAAATCGTAAATCTTCACCATCTTGCAAAAGCAAAGATGATCTTCAGAAAAGAAGAATCAAAGCGATAAAGCTTTGGGAAAAAGGCCAAACCCAATATAAAATCGCCAAAAAACTGGGAGTCAGTTTTGAAGCGGTGAGCAATTGGGTGGAAGCATACAAAGCCCAAGGATGGGATGGCCTGAAAAGCAAAGGCAATCCCGGGCCGGATTCCAAATTGACCCAAGAGGAAAAACGCGAAATCAAAAAAGCGATCCTCAAAGGAGCGCAAAAGCAGGGATATGCCACCGATCTTTGGACGCTGGCAAGACTGCGAGATCTGATCAAAAAGATATCGGGAACAAAATATCACCCCGGCCATGTCTGGAGGGTGGTAATCTCGCTGGGTTTTACCAGCCAAAAACCCGAAATCAAAGCCAAAGAAAGAGATGAGAAAGCCATCAAAACTTGGAGAGTAAAAACCTTTCCAAGGTTAAAAAAAATGGGCGCAAAAACATCATTTTAAGCTGGGATTCCATGATGAATCGGGAATTTCCGACCGCCCCACGGTCAGAAAAACCTGGGCGATTAAAGGCAAAACGCCGGTAATCAAATCCACCGGATCGTGGGCCGCAATGAGTTTGACGGCAACGCTGGTTTGCGCGCCGGCAGGAAGCAATCCGGCGATGTTTTTGAAAAGCAAAAAAGGAAGCGTCAAAAAAGAAGATGTGCTTGTATATTTAAAATTATTAAAATACTGGTTTAAGGGAAAAAGATTGCTTCTTTTCTGGGATGGATTGGCGGCACATCGCGCCAAGATCGTCAAAGAATATTTAAAAACTCAAAAATACTGGTTGCGAGTTGAGAGATTTCCGGCCTACGCGCCCGAGCTTAATCCCGTTGAATATTTCTGGGCGGCGATGAAAAACAAATATGTCTGCAACTTGCGGCCGCAAGGCCTGCCCGCCCTGGGGCGGGCGGTCAAATCCGGCAAATGCAAGATCGCCGGAGACAAAGAATTAATGAAAGGATTTTTAAAGGCTTCCGAATTATATTGATATGATAGTCAATCTATTATGCGAAGGTCAATAAATGTTTGTTTTTTATGTGCGCTGAGCGCTGATATGAGGAATCACCGGCAGGATTGTCCGATTTGTGACAAAATTGATGTCGCAATAAAGGGGCGCTCATATGCCGATAAGGTAGAGCTTTTGCTCAAACCGGCGGAAGTTATAACTTTAACAAAAGTATCAATAAAGATGTATAAAAGTCTTGGGACTTTGGCTACCCAGTTGAATATGCCTCAGTTTCCGCCGCAAGGGGCTAAATAAGCTCATCTTTTTTTATATAAATTCCAAAATACATGGGAGAATTTAATTTTAATGCCAAGGTGGTGCGGGGAGCGGGACGGGGGAAGGGGATGGGGTTCCCGACCGCGAATTTGGACGCGGTAGATGTTGATTTGAACCACGGGGTTTATCTGGTTCAAGTCGAGGTTTTGGGTCGGGAATATAAAGGATTGCTGTTTTTCGGGCCGAAGGAAACATTTGGCGAGCCGGTCTCTTTGGAAATCTTCATTCAAGATTTGGCAAATGATATATATGGAGAAACGGTTGCGGTGCGGACAATAAAAAAAATCAGAGACATTAAAAAATTCAATGATCCGCGGGAATTGAAAAAACAAATCGAATGCGATGTCCGGGAAAATCTTTCCTAAATGTATCGGCAGCGGATGATGCTTGCGGAACCAAGCGATTTTTTGTTGATAGCCAATAGTTGCAAACAGAGTTAGAATAAAGAAAACAAAAAATATGTACGAAATTTTTATTTTTATCGTGCTTTTGTTCGTGTTTTTGTATCTTAAAAATGCGATTGACCGATTAAGGGATGAAGTAGATTATTTGCATGCCAAGCTGGAAATAAGAAAAAAAGAGACTTCGGTTGCCGCCGGGCAGTCGGTGCCGCTCGAGAAGATGCAAGCGGCCGTTGAAACGATTCCTTTGGAAATCGTTCAAGAACCGCCCGCCGCCGCTTTAGAGCAAAAACCTGCGGCAACAATTGAAGCGTTCGGTATCGGGCCCGAGAAGAAATCCGATGGAAATTTAGAATTTAAAATCGGCAGTAAAATATTTACCAGCGTGGGCGTAGTGGCCGTGATTTGCGCGGTTGGTTTTTTCTTGCGTTACGCGTTTGAGAATAGTCTGATTGATGAATTCGGCCGGGTGGTATTGGGCGTGGCGGCGGGAATAATCCTTTTAATAATCGGTGAAATTACCCGCAAACATTATTTGAGCTACAGCCATGCTTTGACCGGGGGAGGGTTGGGGGTTCTGTATGTATCTTTTTACGCGGGATTCGCCTTTTATAGGCTTATGGCTCAACCGGCGGCGTTTTTTGCAATGGTTTTGATTACCGCGGTTGGCATCTTGCTGTCGTTGCGGCAAAATTCAATGGCGCTGGCGATATTTGCCCAGATAGGCGGTTTTCTGACGCCCTTGCTTATCGGCAATGGCAATTCCAGTCCGCATATTTTGTTCCTTTATGTGGCATTGCTTGATGTGGCGGTATTTTTAACCGCTTTTTATAAGTTGTGGCAACCGCTGTCGGCGGTTAGTTTCGCGGGTACCGCGCTGGCTTATTTTTATTGGTATTTCAATTTTTACAGTTCTTTCCAATTCGCCTCGGCGCAGGGATATTTGACTTTATTCTTTGCGATTTTTTTGTTTATTTCATTTATACAATATTTTATCAAAAAATCTCCCGAAAATTCCTGGGATTTGGCGTTAATTTCGCTCAATCCGATGTTTTATTTCGTGATGAGTTACGCGATTATCAATCCGTTGTATCCCGATTCGATGGGATGGTTCACTATTATTCTGGGCGCTTTCTATTGCGTGTTGGCGGTGATGGTGGGCGGGGAAGGCGAGCGAGCGTCATTGTTCCGCCATTTTTTGTTGACGCCGGGTTTTATTTTACTTGCAATCGCGGCGCCGATACAATTTGACGGGAAATGGGTTGTAGTCGCTTGGGCGGCTGAAGCACTGGCGTTTGCCGCCACCGGTTTCAAATTGAAGCTTGTCCTTTATCGGGCGCTTGGCAATCTTCTGATATTTATCTCGCTGTTTAGACTGGTGTTTTTTGAAAACACCGCGTCGGAGCAAGCGATATTTTTGCTCAATGGCCGGTTCTTGTCGTATGTTATGTGTTTTGCCGCCGCCGCGGGTGCAGCCTATTTATATCGTCAATTCAAGAGAGAAATTAGCGAAGGGGAATCGGCGGTCTTTCCTTTGTTGCTGTTGGAATCAGCGTTGGCCATTGTTGTCGGGACAAGTTTTGAAATCCATGATTTTTTTGCCAACCATGGAAAATGGTCTGTTATGGTTTGGGCGGCTGAAGCGCTGGCGTTTATTGCCATCGGTTACAAATTGAAACTTGTTCTTTACCGGGCGTTTGGCCATTGTTTGTTTTTGATCGCGCTGTTCAGGCTCGTTGTTTTTGAAGGCGATCTTGCCGCCGCCGCGGCGCCGATATTCAATTTGCGGCTTTTGGCTTATATTATATTTTTTGCGATGGTGGTCGGCGCGGCATATCTTTACCGCCGCAAAAAGAGCGAACTGGGAAATGATGGAAAATCATTGTTTCCGGTTTTGGCGCTTGAGGCGGCGTTTGCCGGACTTTTCGGAATGAGCTTGGAAATATATGATTTTTTTGGCAGTTATTGGTATCCGGTTCTGTGGACAATGGGCGGATTGGCTGCCGGATTATTGTCATTTAGATTTAAAAGCACGACGCTTCGTTGCGTAACATATATGACTTTTGCCGCCGCGTTTTTCCATTTGCTGGTTTTCGACAGTCATGTCCAAATTGCCGGATACTTGCCGTTATTTAATGCCCGGGTGTTCGCGTTCGTCGCATCGGCGGTCGCGATTCGGTTTTTCCTCGCGTTGATACGCGCCAATAAGGGCAAGATATCTATCGGCGAATACCAATTCTTCCAGCCTTTATTGTTTATGGTTTTTCATTTTCTTGCTTTATGGATAACTAGCGCCGAAATTATAAGTTATTGCGACAAACAGGAGTTATATCCGGCAAAGTTTTTCGCAGGATATGATTTTGAAAACATAAAGAATGTTTTGTTATCGGCGGCATGGACTGTTTACGGCGTGATGTTGATGGCCGCGGGGATCATTAAGAAAACAACTCATGAACGATTCTTGGCGATTGCCTTGTTTGCTGTCGTGATTGTTAAGGTATTTCTTGTTGATACTGCCGAGTTGAGCGACATCTATCGTTTCTTTTCGTTTATAATTCTGGGTTTCTTTCTTCTTTTGGCGGGGTATTTGTATTACCGTTACCGGGACCGTATCGCTCAATTCGCCCAAGACAATAAAAACCAATGTCCCGGGCCAAAAAAATAATTTTTAATCAAAAAAATAAAACAAAAGCATGGACAACAAAAACAAAGAAGATATGTTTTTTGACGATTGCCCGATTTGCCGGGCGATGAAGGCCGCGCAAGATCAGGGGAGGGAATTGTCAATGGAAGAATTGAAAGCGGCGTTTCAAAAGGCCAAGGACGAGGGCGGCGTGGTGGGCGGCGAATGGCACCTGCCAAAGGTCGTCCGCGTGTTCGGACGGAACCATTCAGGGCCAGTGTTCAAAAACTAAACCCAAGCTTTGCTTTGATAGCGATCTGGGGTTGGTGGACGCGTGCAACTCCTGCGGCTGTCCGGCAGGAAAATATTGCGGTTCCGACTCCAAATGCCGCTGATTGGATTCTGGGATAAAATGTGATAGAATGCAGTTATGTATAATTGGTCTGTTGACATAAAAGAATTGAAGAAAGATAAGGAAAAATATGCCGTTTGGCGCTTGGAGCAGATGGTTAATTTCGGTTTGGATAAAGACAAATTAAGTGCTCGCGAATTGAAAAAATATTGGCCAAAATTCCGTCTTGACCCAAACAAAAAGAAGTATTTAGCAATGCTTTTAGGGATTAAGAATTAACCATGGCAAAAACGATTTTAACCGAAAATCAAACAAATTTGCTTTTTGCAATCAGCGGCGACAAAGAAATTTGCCGTTGTTTTTATCTCACTGGCGGCACGGCGTTAGCCGAATTTTATTTGCATCATCGCTTATCTGAAGATCTGGATTTTTTTTCTGAAGATGAATTTGATGTGCAGGCGATCAATGTTTTTTTCAAAAAGAACAAAATCAAACTCGGCTTCAAAAAAATTGATTACCAGCAGAGTTTTAATCGCAATCTGTTTTTTATCCATTTTGACGCTGACATTGTTAAAACTGAGTTTACATATTTTCCTTTTGCTGAAATTCAGCAAAAAACCGAGATTGGCAATTTGCGGATCGACGGAGCACTTGATATCGCAGTTAACAAAATTTTCACCATTTACCAAAATCCCCGGGCGCGCGATTTCATTGATCTGTATTGCTTGCATAATGAATTCGGTTTTCAAATTACGGATTTGGCCAAAAAAGCGCGGATCAAATTTGATGTGCCAATTGATTATTTGCAGTTGGGAAGTAATTTTTTATTGGCCGCCGAAGTGAAAGATTGCCCGGTGATGAAAATAAAAATTAACCGTAAAGATTGGCAAAATTACTTTATCAATGAGGCCGAAAAATTTAAAAGCAAAATAATCAAAAATTAAAAAACATGTTTGCGATAGAAAAACCGGAAGATTATAGTTTTTAAAAGTTTGGCATAACGAAAAAAATTTTTCCATCAAGCAGGTTGAAGACCAAAATGAGTTTTGTTTTAGTTGAAACTGAAGCCGGGCATGAAATCGTTATTTGCCAGCGCGAATGCGATTTTTGTTATTATGTTTTGGAAGGGAGCGGTTATTTTGAAATCAATGGCAATCGCGAAGATTGCGCGGCGGGGGATTTGGCGGTGATTCCCGCCGGCAACAAGTTCACCTACAAAGGCAAAATGAAATTGCTTTTGAATTGCACCCCGCCCTGGCGCGAAGATCAGGAAGAAACAATAAAATAAATTTGCGGTTGATATGCAATTAACTAAAAAACAAAAAGAATTATTGTCGCGACGCAATTTGGCTGTTTTGGCGACATCAGGATTGGATAAACAGCCACGCGCGATTATTGTTGAAATAAATAATGCCGAAGGAGACAAAATCGTTATTACTGATAATGAAATGGGCGCAACCAAAGATAAATTGATAAGGTTATTGAGTTTAAATAAAATTATGACGGAACGGGTATTCACGCAAACATTTGCAGTGGCGGCCGCGATTATTGAAAAAGAGGGGAAGGTGATGCTGGTGCGGGAAAATTTGCCGGGAAACCCCGATGACGGCAAATGGAGCCATCCGGCGGGGTGGATTGACGCGGGCGAACATCCGGTTGAGGCGGTGAAAAGAGAAGCAAAAGAGGAGACCGGCTATGAATTCACGCCAACGCATTTAGTCGGGATTTATTCGCTGGTGCGCCAAGATTTGGCCGGGTTTCGGGGCTGCGTGCCTCACGCGATAAAATTGGTTTTCGCCGGCGATATTGCCGATCATTCGGAAAAGAATTTGCTGGGCGACACCCGCGGGACAAAATGGTTTTTGTTCGAGGAAATTTATGCGATGAAGCCAAACGAACTGCGTGATGCCGATATCAAGCAAATTGTCAGGGATTATTTTTCCAGCCGCCGCTATCCGCTGGAGATAATCAAACATTCAACCGTGTATTAAATATTTTCTTTGTGAAACTTTATAAAGTTTCACGTTTTTTGTAAAATAATATAAAGTTTGCGATTATCATATATTCCATTTGGAATATATTGTGATGAAATTGTGTTATTGCAACGATATGCGTTGGTTAAAGATTTAAAAATATGGATATTATCAAACCAAAAAAACTGAAAGCTGGCGATACGGTTGGTATTGTGTCGCCATCGGGGTTTATCGCGCCGGAATTAAAACCGCAATTTGATAGCGGGGTTAAATTTTTGGAAAACTTGGGGTTGCGCGTCAAAGTTGGTAAAAATGTTTTTAAAAGGTATTATTATTCCGCCGGCACGGTTGAAGAGCGTGTTGCCGATATTCATGAAATGTTTGCCGATCCGGAGGTGAAGGCGGTTATCCAATCGCAAGGCGGGGAAACCGCCAATGAATTGTTGGACAGTTTGGATTGGAATTTAATAAAAAGAACTCCCAAAATATTCGGAGGCATGAGCGACGGGACCGCTCTTTTATTGCCGATATTTTCCAAAACCGGCATCATAACTTTGCACGGCCCGGATCTGTTATGGGGGTACGGCGACGGGACCAATGATTATGAAACTGAAAGTTTGAAGCAATCGTTATTTGTCGGAAAGGCGTTTGAAGTATTGCCCGATTCCAAACACGAAGTTTCCCAAGAGTCGTCAAATTCATCAAAGGCGTGGAAGTGCTGGCGAGAGGGGATATCGGAAGGAAGATTATTGGGCGGGAATCTTTCCATTATCCAAACGCTGCAAGGCACGGGATTCGAGCCGCCGTTTAAGGACACAATATTATTTTTGGAGGGTTATTGTCACAATGTGGAAAATTTGGCGCGCCGCTTTACAGCTTTGCGCCAGACCGGGGTTTTCAAAAAAATAAAAGGCGTGGTCCTGGGATATTTTTTCGGCAATACATTACCGGATCCATTGAGCAACCGCCCGGTTGGCGAAGTTATGCTGGAAGCTTCCGCCGGTTATGACTTCCCAATCTTGGAAATCGGTGAAATCGGCCACAATATCCCAAATTGCAATTTGCCGGTGGGTGCCCTATCTCGTCTCGATACTGGGAAACTTGATTTTTCAATCATGGAAGATTTCTTTGTCTAACCGAATAAAACTTTCTTTATAGTTAAAGCTAAATAACATTCTCACATTCTCAAGAATGTTGGAATGTTGTTTAATATTTGATATAATTTTAATCAAATAATTAAAATTTATGGAAGAGGCCGAAAAACAGAAAACTGCCAAGCAATTGGAGCGTTATTTTAAGGGGGTGGCCAATCATCGCCGTATCGATATTTTATTATTAATTGCCAAAAAAGAGGGGATCAAGGTTGAGGATATCGCCAATATTTTAGACGTTAATTTTAAAACAATTTCAGAGCATGTCAGGCGTTTGGTGCAGGCGGGATTGGTCAATAAAAATTATCAAGGCCGCCAGGTAGCGCAAACATTATCGCCCTACGGCAAGCGTTTCGTTGAATTTATACGGACATTCCAACATTCTTGAGAATGTGAGAATGTCCGTTAATGGGTTTTATGTTAGTTTATGATCACGGCAGCCGCTGGGAAAATAAAATCGCGTTGACTTTTGATGACGGGCCAAATCCGTTTTTTACGGTTAAAACTTTGGATCTTTTGGATGAATATTCGGTTAAAGCCAGTTTCTTTGTTTTGGGCCAAAACGCCGAAAAATTTCCCGATATCGTTAAGGAAATTTATAAACGAGGCCATTTGATTGGCAACCATAGCTATTCGCATGCCAAAGAAGGCGCGTTTGATTTTGGGAAAGCCGAAGATGTTATATTTGGCATTATCGGAAAACATACCGGATTTGCCCGCGCGCCGTACCTTGATGTCAATCGGGGAGCTGATTATTATATGGTAGGCGGAAATGACGCGGTTAAATTTATCAATGCCGATGTTTTTCCGCATATTCATTTGCGAAAAGCGGAAATCTCTAATTTTGTGTTTAAAAATTCTCAAAACGGATCAATTATTCTTCTGCATGACGGAAGCCGCAAAGAAGAGGAACAAAGAACGCGGCCGGCGGAAATGTTTGCGGCATTACCGTAAATTATTGAAAAGTTAAAAGAAAAATTCAAATTTATCCGTTTGGATGAAATGAATTTTGATAATTCATAGGTTTTGTTGCGAAATGAAACTTTATAAAGTTTAAAATTTATGCCAAAGACCAAAGTTTGTTTGATCGTTAAAAATAAAAAAGGGGAATTTTTGTTGCAGTTGCGCGACGAAGATCCGGAGATCGGCAAATGGGTTTTGTTCGGCGGGGGAGTTGAGGACGGAGAATCTCCAGAAGCGGCGCTGGCGCGGGAGATCAAAGAAGAACTTGGTTGCCAAATCAAGCGTGCGGATTTTTTCGGTGAATACGAAGATGGCGGCATCAAGCAGGTGATATATATTCTGCGCGAACCGGTCGACATTGAAAATTTAAAACTTGCCGAAGGCGCGGCCATGAAATTTTTCGCGCCGGGCGAATTACAAAATCTTGCCATCGGTTTCAATTTTGGACAGATTCTGTTTGATTGTTTGGCATTCTTTGGCCAAAATAACAAAATTAATTGTTCAATATCAAAATTATGCCGAATTTTGATATTGGGAAAATTATGTTAAAAGTTGTAAAAGAGGATAATAACCACATTAAAAGTAGAGGCAATCGTGAACGCGGCGGCTGCGGCCTTCAAAGAATTTTGCGATTTGAATTCGGCCAGTTCCGCCGGAATATTTTTTGTCTGTTTTGACGACGAAAATTTCAAAATTTATAAATCATTATTGGAATTATGAAAACGGAATTTTGCCGGGTTAATACAAAAGACGAGTTGTGGCTGGATGGATTGTTGTTCGCGCCGGAGGGGGAGGCAAGGGCGGCGGTTTTGCATTTTCACGGACGCGCGGGAAATTTTTATGCCAACGGATTTTTGGACGCGATGGCGCGAATTTATACCGATTATAATGATTCAAGCGCTACGGACGATTGTTTGGATATCCGAATGCGGCGGTCTTGACAATTAGTGTACTTGTGAGTATACTACTTATAAGTATACTAAATTGACGGAAATAAGATGAAATTCATTGACCGCGAGCGAGAATTAAAAGCGCTGGAAGAAAGATGGGCGAGTGATACCGCGCAACTTTTTATTATCTATGGCAAGCGGCGTGTGGGAAAGACCGAGTTGATCAAGCAATTTATCAAAGACAAACAGGCGGTTTATTTTTTGGCCAGCCAGAGCACGGAAAAAGAGCAATTGCAAAGCTTGGGCCGGGCGATCGGCGGTCAATTTGGCGATCCGGCATTGGCGCGCAACGGTTTTGCCCAATGGCTTGATGTGTTTGAATATCTTAAAAAAAACATTAGAGAAAGGTTTGTTTTGGCGATCGACGAATATCCCTATTTGGCCGAGGCCGACAAGGCGGTTTCTTCGCTGTTTCAAAAAGGATGGGATGAGTTTTTAAAAGAAAGCAATATCTTTCTTATCCTTTCGGGATCAAGTATCGCGATGATGGAATCGGAAACTTTGATTTACAGCGCGCCGCTTTTCGGCCGGCGCACCGGGCAGTTGTTGTTAAAACCGCTTGCGTTTCGGCCGAGTTGGCAATTTTTTCCCGATAAAAGTTTTAATGATTTTTTGGAAATATACGCGATAACCGGCGGAATGCCGGCTTATTTGGCGGAATTCAATCCCAAGAGTTCCATTGAGGCCAATATTTTGGATAAAATATTTTTACCGACAGCTTATCTTTTCAACGAGGTTGATTTTATCCTTCGGCAGGAATTGAGGGAGCCAAAGAATTACATGGCGATTTTAAAGGCGGCGGCGTTTGGAAAAACAAAGCTGGGCAACATCGTCAACGAAACCGGGCTTGATAAAAATTTAACGAACAAATATCTGTCGGTTTTGGAAAGACTGCAGATCGTGGAAAGAGAATTTTCGGTTACCGAATCTTCGGCGGCAAAATCGCGGAAAGGATTATATAAGCTTTGCGATAATTTCGTCCGTTTTTGGTTTCAATATGTTTATCTATATAAAAGCGATTTGGAAATCGGCCGCCACGATGAGCCGTTGAGAAAAATAAAAGAAAATTTTTTCGTGCTTGAATCAATCGCGTATGAAGACATTTGCCTTGAATTGGCGCGGGAGATTGAGGACGGTTTGTTCTATTTTGAGCGGGCGGGGAAGTGGTGGGATAAAAATGAGGAAATTGATGTTGTGGCGTTGAATTCGGAAACCAAGGAAATTTTATTTGGCGAAGCCAAATGGTCGCAAAAAATGATCGGCACCGATATTTATGAAAATCTGAAAAGAAAAGCGCGGCTGGTTGATTGGAATCGCGACGCCAGAAAAGAATACTACGCGCTGTTTTCCAAAAGCGGTTTCACCAAAGATATGATCGCGCGAGCAAAAACGGAAAATGTTAGGTTGATTCATCGCGACAAGTTAATTTTATAATATGCGAATAAAGCTAATCGAGTTCAAAAATCAGGATCATGAAATCTTGCGGGGGATTTTGACGGTTCCCGACAAAAAGCCGGAATTCGGAGCGATTTTTCTGCAGGGATTTGAGCGCAACGCGACCGTGGAAAAGAAAGCCAAATCGATGGCGATCGAATTGGCGAAAAACAATGTCGCGTCATTGCGTTTTGACGCGTCCGGGTGCGGGTTGTCGGAGGGTGATTTTTCAAAAATTACATTAAAGGGCCGCGCGAGAGAATTATTGAAGGCGTTGGAAGCTTTTCGCAAAGAATGCGGCGATTTGAAAATAAATTTTGTGGCGCACAGTTTGGGGATGTGCCCGCTGGCGCTGGTTTTTGGCGCGGTCGAATCATCGACCAACAAGCTGGTTTTTATCGCGCCGGCATTAAACCAAAAAGATTTATTGCGGTTTTATTTTGTCCGCGATCTGATGAAAAAGAAGAATCCGAACGCAAAAATAAATTGGCAAAATTATCGGCAATATTTGGATGAAGGCGATTTTTTGATCGATTGCGCGCGCCGCGGAAAAATGACGCGGGAAAATTATATCAAACCGGATTATTTTTTGGAGGCCAAAGATATGGATTTTTCGCACAGCTTTGATGATTTTAAAGACCGGGTTTTGCATGTTCATGGCCAGTTTGATTTGTCGGTTCCGTTGGAAAGTTTGAATGTTGAATTTCCCAACCGGATAATCGTTCCCGGCGGCGACCACGATCTTGAGCGGCCGGATTTCTGGGAACAATGGTTTCCCAAGGCGGTGGAATTTTTAACCAAATGAAAATAAAAATCACGGTCAATGACAAAATGCAAAAAGGATATGAATATTTTTTGATCGAGCCGATGGGGGAGAATTTCGATTCGGATTTTTTGCCGGAATTGACACCCAAGCGAATGCTGGCGATGGGAATATTCGGCGGCAAATATATGACCGATTGCCAAAAGGAATTTCCGAAAGATTGGTATGAAAAAGCGAAATTAAACTCGGAATTTCACGATCCGAAATTAAACTGCTTCGGTGTCAACGCGTCACAGCCGCTTTCTGTTTGGCGTGCCAAAGGCTGGATCCATCCGGCGGATCCGCGGGGATGGTTTCAGTGGTATTGCCGCTATTATATGGGCCGCCGAATGCCCGAATATGACCAATGGCAGATCAAAAGATGGAAAGCGATCGCACGGCACATCGCCCAAATCAAAAATAATTGCGCGCCGCGCGATTTGTCGTGCCGCAAAAAACAGCGCCAAGCGGTTTTGCACTGGGCCTATGACGCGCGCAAAATTTGAGATTGTTAATTTTTATAAAAAAAGATGGCATTTATTTGCCCTTTTCTATGAATTTTTTTATTATGATGGCATTTTGTTGGCCATGAATCAAAGATAGCATTGCGTCGATTTTTTCTTCATACGGACGCATTTCCATTTCTAATACAAAGAGCTTTGTGTGTCCTCTCATTTTTTCACCTTGATGATATATTGTTCTAAATTTCAATTTTGTCAAGGGTTGCGGGGTAATCACTCACTGGGGAGCAAATTTGTTGAGGTTTGACCTCGAGAATTTGTATTTTGAGGTCAATCCTCAACGAGTTTGCGGTAAGGGATGGCGCGAATTTGGAGGTCAAACCTCTCACAAACCGAGGATTGACCTCCAAATTCGCTATTTTTTCTTCTCCCAGTGAGGGATTACTTTGCGGGTTTTTGTGTTGCATAAACAGGAAGGGCGGGAGTGGATTTTGGGGCGGTTTTGTGGTAAATTGATCTATTGAATATTTTCAAAAATTCGATTTGATCGTTAAAATGCCGGATTTATTTACTCTGGCGGCGATGAAGGCGTTCGCGCTGGGAATGCGCGCCAGATGGAAAGATTATGTTGGTTTGTATTTTATAACGCGCGATCTTCATAAAATTTTTGTTAATGTTAGAAATGGATAAAATGCGGGTGTTTGCCAAGGACTAACCTCTGCGAGTACGCCGAGGATAGACCTTCGCAAACCAAAATGCTGACTTTTTGTTTGGAAATTGAGGCATTGGAAATTGGTAATTAAAAATTATGAATACTTCGGAAATAAGAGAAAAATATCTTAACTACTTCAAAAAACAGGGGCACGCGATCGTGCCTTCTTGCGGTTTGGTGCCGGATAACGATCCGAGCACTTTGTTTACTTCGGCGGGAATGCAACAGATGATTCCTTATTTGCTGGGGGAAAGCCATCCGCTGGGATCGCGCCTGGCCAACGCGCAAAAATGCTTGCGCACGCAGGATATCGATGAAGCGGGGGACAACCGGCACATGACTTTTTTCGAGATGCTGGGCAACTGGTCGCTGGACGATTATTTCAAAAAAGAACAGCTGGGCTGGATGTTTGAATTTTTGACCAAGGAAATCGGGCTGGACCCGAGAAATATCTACGCGACCGCGTTTCGCGGTTTGCCGGAGGCGGGAATTCCAAAGGACGGGGAAACCGCCAATGTGTGGAAAGAATTGTTCGCGGCCGCGGGAATTAACGCCAAAGATGTTGATTTCGCCGAGGAAAAAGGAATGCAAGACGGCCGGATTTTTTATTATGACGAAAAAAAGAATTGGTGGTCCCGATCGGGCACGCCGCAATCTATGCCCGAAGGCGAGCTGGGCGGGCCGGATTCGGAGATTTTTTGGGATTTCGGCGCGGAGCGAAAACTCCACGAAAATTCGCCGTGGAAAGATTTGCCCTGCCATCCCAATTGCGACTGCGGCCGGTTTTTGGAGATTGGCAACAATGTATTTATGGAATACGCGAAGCGAAGCGGGGCGGTGGTGAAAATGGAACGGCACAATGTTGATTTTGGCGGGGGATTGGAGCGGATTGCCGCCGCGAGCAACAACGATCCCGACGCGTTCAAAATCGATTTGTTTTTTCCGGCGATCGCCGAAATTGAAAAATTATCAGGCAAGCAATATGGCGCCGATGTCAAAATGACCGGCGCGATGCGGGTGATTACCGACCACATTCGTTCGGCGTCGTTTTTGATCGCCGACGGGGTGTTGCCGTCCAACAAGGCGCAAGGCTATTTTTGCCGCCGGTTGATCCGCCGCGCGATTGTCAAGGGCAATCAATTGGGGATTGAAAAAAACTTTTTGCCGGAAATGGCAAGTATATATTCAAATATATATTTAAATATATACAAACTGCCGCAAGCAACCATTGCCGCCGAATTGGAAAAAGAAGAAACCAAATTTAAAAAAACGCTCAATGAGGGGTTGAAAGAATTTGAAAAATCGGCCAAGGAGGCCGGCGCGGTTTTAAACGGCAAACAGCTTTTTGATCTTTATCAAAGTTTTGGATTTCCGCTGGAATTGAGCTTGGAAATTGCCAAAGAAAAAAACATTGGCGTTGCCGCCGCCGCTCAAGATGAATTCGGGGCCGGCTTGAAACGGCATCAGGAATTATCGCGCACCGCTTCCGCGGGAATGTTCAAAGGAGGGCTGGCGGACGCGAGCGAGCAAACGACGAAACTGCACACTGCGGCGCATTTGCTTTTGGCGGCACTGCGTTTGGTTTTGGGAGAACACATTGTCCAGCGCGGCTCCAATATCACCGCCGAACGGTTGCGGTTTGATTTTTCCCATCCGCAAAAAATGGCGCCGGAACAAATAGAACAGGTTGAAGTGTTGGTTAACGAAAAAATCAGCCAGAATATTCCCGTCGCCAAAGAAGAAATGAGTTTGGAAGACGCCAGAATCGCGGGCGCGATGGGCGCGTTCGGTTTAAAATACGGCGAACGGGTGACGGTTTACGCCATCGGAGATTTTTCCAAGGAAATCTGCGGCGGACCGCACGCGGAAAATACCGGCAATCTCGGTCGTTTCAAAATCGCCAAAGAAGAATCGTCGTCGTCGGGGGCGCGGCGCATTAAAGCTATTTTGGAATGATGCGGCCGCGGCTGCGGCTTGCGCGGTTTTTTAATATTGTTAAAATAAAAGTATAAATAATCAAATCCCGTGATCGGGAGGAAATAATCAATAATCTATGGATAAAAAAATTGCGTATTATGTCGCCGCGGGAGTGATTCTTGTCGCGGTTGTCGGCATTGTTATAATAATGCAGAATTCCGGAAAACCGGCCGTGACTCCGCCGGTTGGAGATGAAACCGCGAATCAGCCGGTTAAATCCGAAACCAAGCTTGCCAATGAAGAGGTTGCCAAGCAATTGAATCTGCAAGACGGCGAATTGCCTTTGCGCGTCACTTTGGACGATAACGGCCAGACATATTCCGCCACTCCCGGGAAAAATCTTGTTTTAATGTTGGGAACGGATTATAATTGGGATATTGTTTCCAGTGACAGCAATGTTTTGTCGCGAAGAGATGTTAAAGTCGGCGATGCCCGAGTGCAGGCGGTGTATCAAGTGGTTGCCGAAGGCAAGGCGGTGTTGAAAGCGACCGGAACTTGCAAGAATAAAACCGGGTGCACGGCCCCGGCGCCGTTTAACTTCAGCGTTGAAGGCGTGATAAGTGAAAATGAGACGCCGGAAGATTTGGTAAAGTAATTCAGGCATGTCGAGATTAAGGTCAGAACGGCTTTCACAAGGCCGTTTTTGGTAGCAAGCAAAAAATGAAAATAAATATCGGCACCAAAAATAAAATCAAGGCCGACGCTTTGCGGGAAATAACCGCCGAATATGATTTTTTGAACAAAGCCCGGATCAAGACGATCGGAACGGAGTCCGGCGTGGACGATCAGCCCAAAAGCTTGGAAGAAACTGTTCGCGGCGCCAAAAATCGGGCTAAAACCGCGTTTAGCGATTGTGATTTTTCGGTGGGCGTGGAAGACGGGTTGATGTCGGTTGGGCAGGCTGCCACCGGATTTATGAATTTGTGCGTTTGCGCGTTTTATGACGGGCAAAGATATTATCTGGGGACATCGGCGGCGTTTGAATATCCGCCCAAAGCGATTGAATTGGTGGGGAAGGGCAGGGATATCAACCAGGCGTTTTATGAACTGGGCTTGACCGGCGACCCCAAAATCGGTTTGTCGCTTGGCGCGATCGGGATACTGACTAAAAACCGATGGTGCCGCAAAGATACCGTGAAACAATCAATTATTGCCGCGTTGATCCAGCTTGATAACAAAATTTTATATGAATAAATTAACCATATTTATATTGATTTCGGCCGCGATTCTCACTTTTGTGGCGGTATCGATAATTCCGCAAACGATTATACCCGATTATGACAGTGAAGGCCTCTCGATCAGAAAGGAAAGAAATTCCGATATCGACGCGGTAAAATCCGAGAAAACGGAAACTCCATTCGCCGGCGAATGCGATCTGTCGGTTTACAATATCGATTGCGATATCGCGGAATATCTTGAGAAAAATTTCGCCGCGGCGGCGAAAGGCGGCAAAGTTTTTTGCGCTTATGAAAAAATCGGCCAAAGCGATGGCGAAGAAGCGGTTTATTTGAATTATTCGTGCGAAGAATTTTATTTGGATGGCGGGAAGATATACGAGGGAAGCGGGGCGGCCGGTCCGGCAAAAATTATCAAGCTTGACGATGGGTCGCTGTCGCACTGGGCGCCGCGCGACGGCAGTTATTTCGCGCGCGACATTGACGAATTTTTTCCTTCCGAATACCGCAATAAAGCCTTAAATTCGTATAATGAAAAAACTTTTCAGATTAACCGCGAACGCGCCAAAACCTATTTTAACGCGGATTTTGATTATAAAGTGGAAAAAATGACCGATATTGTCTGCGTCCATGATTTTGAGTGTTCCACTCCGGGCGATTATCTGGCTATGTCGCGCTGTCCGTTCGCGTCGATGTGCGTTGCCGGCAGATGCGCGGTTATTTGCCCGAATTTTCAAAATTTGAATAATTAGGCGGCTTCCATAAATAACTTCCACACCATACCCCCGTCTTTGTTTCATATTTCAATTTTTCTCGGTCGCGATATTTTTAATGTAGCAAAGCTACGCCTCAAATATCGCTCGGTCGGAAAATTGAAATCTGAACCAAATCCGCGGGCAATATATGGAAGTTATTTATGGAAGCCGCCTTAGCGTATCGCAATCCAATGCGCCCGTTAAATAGAACGGACGCAAGTTTATTATAATCTTGAATTACGAAAACATTAAATTCAAATGCCTTGAAGGGGTCTAACCCTTGCGATTATCCCTCGGGAATACTCGGGACAGGCAGCAAGGGATAGACCCCAAATGCAAAGCGTTTCGTAATTCAAAGTTATAAAACAAAACCCCTCCGGGAGGAGGGGATTGAGTTTTAAATTAAACCGATATTTTTAATTGGCGGCTTTGGCCATTATGGCTTGGAATAGTTCGGGCCGGGTTTCGCTTAATTGCGAGAGGATTTTGCGGTCGATTACGATGTTCTGTTTTTTCAAAGCGCCGATAAATTTGCTGTAATTCGTTCCGTTAGCGCGGCAGATGCCATTGATGTGGATGTTCCACATGGCGCGGGTATCGCGCTTTTTTACCTTGCGGTCGCGGTAGTTGTAACTCAAAGCCTTCATCATGGCCTGTTTTGCCGCGGCTAGTTTCGATTTCCGGCCCCATTTGAATCCTTTTGTATATTCAATTATATTGGCCCTTCTTTTGTGATGCAGTGTTCCTCGTTTTACGCGTGGCATAAAAATAGTTTAAAATGTAAAAATCAAAGTGTAAAATTACAATTCAAATTTTTAAATTTGGTAATTTTACATTGTCATTTTGATTTTTGATATTTACACTTTTAATTTTATTTAATGATTAGTTTTCTGATTTTTTTGGCTTCGGATTCGTTTAACGGAACCCATTTGCGGCCGGCGCGGACTTTGTCGCCCGACATTTTCGAACGCAGATGGCAGGATCCGGTCGCCCGGCGCATAATTTTGCCGTTCTTGGTGATCTTGAAACGCTTTGTGATTGATTTTCTTGTTTTCATGTTTTCCTGAATCCGTGTTTTATGATTCTATGATTAAATGTTTTTATGATTTTATGGTTTAACCTTTTGAAACTATCATATTGAATCCGCCCATTTCCCGTTTTATTTCTTTGTCGATTTTGTAGGGGGTGAGCTTGGCTAAGATTGCCAGGAATTGCTCAACTTTCTCTTTTGAAAGATTTCCAAAGGCTTTTTCGCGGCCTCTTAGCCGGAGTTCAATTTTGACCTTATCGCCTTTTTCCAAAAATTTTCTCGCCGCGTTGGCCCGCGTTTCCATATCATGCGGGGAAATGTTGTAGGTCAGCCGGATTCCTTTCACTTCGCTGGTGCGGGTGTTTTTTTCCTTTTTCTGCAGAGCGTAAAGATATTTTCCGTAATCGGTGATTCTTGCCACCGGGGGAGCGACTTTGTCGGTAACCTGTACCAGATCAAGGTGCCGGGAGTAGGCCATTTCCAAGGCCTCTCTCAGTGAAACAACGCCCACTTGATGATCGTTTTCATCGATCAATCTTACCTGCGCGGCTCTTATTTGATTGTTGATAGGCGGTTTTTTAAACACTCGTTTTTATGAAATATAATATCTGCCGCTGTTTTGTGGAGACGACGGGACTTGAACCCGTATCTGAAAAACCGTGGCGCGCGATATCTACAAGCTTAGTCCGGTTTGTTTGAGAACCCAGGATAAAAACCCGACAAAATTCTTGGATTCTTCGCCTTGTTTGTTTCGGGCGCTCTTTAAGGCGGAAGAGAACCCTATCTCCAAAAGGTTATGCCCGATAAATTTAATGGAGAATCCGTTCATCGGACAGATTTAGTCGGCTATTAAGCGTAGACTAATTCAGGTGCGCTAAATGCGAATGATTTGGCACTTTTGAAGTTTGCCGGTTTTTACAAGATCCGGCTACTTGGCTTGCGATCGCGAGACCGGCTTCCCATCGAAGCCTTACATCCCCTTGAAACATAAACTCGAATGTTCGAAACTCGAAATCCGAAACAAATCCGATCCTGAATTTACTGAAGGATTGAGTCTTGTTTCGATATTCGAATATTCGTGCTTCGAAATTATCCGATTTTCCCCAAAGTGCGGCCGATTTCCCGATCAACTTCGCGTTTTTTCAATGTTTCGCGCTTGTCGAATTTCTTTTTGCCGCGGCCAACTCCAAATTCCAGCTTGATTTTGCCGGAACCTTCGTAATGCCCTTTAGTATACAGCCGAAGGGGGATAAAAGTCAAGCCTTTTTGAGACGCAATCCCGTTTAAACGCAGTATTTCGTGTTTGCGCAACAACAGCTTTCGGTCGCGTTCTTCGTGGTAGTCGGCGCCGGCGTTGGCGGGTTGATAGGCCGGAATTTTGGCGCCGATCCAAAAAACTCCGCCGGGTTTGGCGATCACATACGATCCGGCCAGGGATAATCCGCGGGTTTTGATGGCTTTGGCTTCCTGTCCGTTCAAACTCAAACCCGCCTCGAATTTTTCTTCGATATTGTAATTAAATCCGGCTTTTTTGTTTTCGGCGAACACTTTCATATCTCTTTCATTTTATCAGAGTTTAAGGTAAACTAAAATCTATTAAAAGTAAAATAATTATGGTGCGGGAACAAGTTAATTTATCGGTTAACGCGGCATTAAAGAATCTCGCGAGAGAAGGATTTTTAACTTCGGAAGATATTAAAAATGTTTTGGGGGACGATCTGGCCGGCGTTTGCAAGGATCGGACGCATGGGGATTACGCTTCCAATGCGGCGATGCGGTTGAGCGCCGCGGCAAAGAAAAATCCGATGGAGATCGCGGGGAAGATTGTCGAAGAACTCGGCGGATCGTCCAAGGCCAAGAAAATATTTTCAAAGATTGAGGTTGCCGCCCCCGGGTTTATCAATTTCACTTTGGCGCCGGATTATTTGAAAGTTGAAACCGCGAAAATTTTGGACGAGTGCGCGGATTATGGAAAGGTGAATATCGGAAAAGGGAAAAAGACGCAGGTGGAGTTTGTGTCGGCCAATCCTTCGGGCCAGTTGCATGTGGGCAACGGCCGGAGCGCGTTCTATGGCGATGCCTTGGCCAATGTTTTGCAAAAAGCCGGCTATGAAGTGGAAAGGGAATATTATGTCAACGACGCGAAAGTTTCAAAACAGATACAGACTTTAGGCGCGACGGCGCTGGGAAGAGGGGAGGCGTATCTTTCGCCGTATTTAAAAGAAAAGATCGCCAAGTTGCAACCCAAACTTTCCAAGATCCATTCCGAGACCGACGGCGGTTATTTTTTGGCGCAAGAAGTTTTGAAAGATCTTAAAAAATTCATCGTTAAAGACTTGGGAATAAAATTCGATAATTGGATGTCCGAGGAAAGTTTGTATAAAGAAAGGCTGGTGATGGAAACCTACGACATCTTAAAGAAGAAGGGGTTGGTTGTTGAAAGGGATGATGCCTACTGGATTGATATGTCCAAGTTCAACCAAAAAGATGAAGTATTGTTGCGGTCAAACGGCAGTCCCACATATTTTCTTTCCGATATCGCGTATCATATGGACAAAGTCAAACGCGGTTATAAAAAAATCATTGATATTTGGGGCGCCGATCATCAAGGCCATGTGCCGCGGATGAAGGCGGTGATGGATATTCTGGGTTATAAAGGCGAGTTTGAGGTTTTGATCTGCCAGATTGTGACCATCAAAGGCGGCAAGATTTCCAAGCGCGAAGGGAATATCGTTTCTTTGAACTGGTTAATCGATGAAGTGGGCGTTGACGCGGCCAGATTTTTCTATCTGCAGAATTCTTCACAGTCGCAGATGGAATTTGATGTGGCGCTGGCCAAGCAAAGATCCAGTGATTCGCCGGTGTTTTATGTGCAATACGCGCATGCGCGCATTGCCAGCATTTTGCGCAAGGCCAAAACAAAAAAGATAAATGTTTCGCCGTCGTTGTTCGCCGGTTTGGAACATCAAAGCGAAATCGGCCTGATGAAGGAATTATCGCGCTTGCCGGAAGTTGTCGGCGATACGGCCAAGGATTATCAACTGCAGAGGATCTGTTCGTACGCCGCAAGCTTGGCGGCGGAATTCAATAAATTTTACCGCGATTGCCATGTGATCGGCGTGGATAAAAAAACCGCCCGGGCGCGTTTGGGATTGGCTTTGGCGGCGAAAATCGTTTTGCAAAACACGCTTAGTTTGCTTGGCGTTTCCGCGCCGGAGAAGATGCGCCGCCAAAAAGAATGAATAGAATTATTTCCTCGGGGATAAGATGATTTGAATCTTTACGGTATGAATTATGCCGTTGGCCATCGATAGCGTCTGCTACTGCAATTACTTTATCTGGCGCAGGAATTCTTGCGCGATGGCAACGGTATTCGAATCGGCGGCGTAAAAATTTTTCCAGACCACGGCGATATCGGCGCCGTTGAAAAAAGATCTTTGCGTCTCGCGAGGCGTGTCGGCGCCGGCGATGGCCAGCATGATGTTATAGTTTCCCTTGATCCGCTGGATTTCATGGTAGGGGATTTGTTTTTCTTTGTTGAATGTGAGTTCGTCCACGCCGCGGTGCAAAACGACAACCGCGGGTTGTTTTTTCAATTGCCGCAAAATATTTAAAGAATATTCCACATTCATCATATCTATCATCGCGTCAATGCCCAAAATCTCGCATTCGCCGATAAACGAGTTCAAAGTTTCTATCGGCGCAAGTCCCGCGGCGATTGCCGCGGAAGCGCCGGTGCCGGCGGCCATTCGCGCTTCGGTGGCGCCGCGGTCAATGGTTTTCATATCCGCGACGATATAAGCGGGCGCGTCGATTCCCGCGGCGATAAGTTTTTTTTGCCACCAATAATTAAGCCGCGCCGCGGCATCAATGCCAAACTGCTTGATCAGCGGCGTGCCGGCTTCAATGATAATCCTCTCGCTGGCGGGCAGTTGCCGGATGATTCTTTCCGCGTCGTCAAGGTTGCCGTTTAACGCGATTTGCAGATATTTGGTTCTCGAATTTAATTTTGCCATAGTTTTTTGTTGATTTGATTATAGCAGGATTAGGGTTTGTATAAAAAACATTGGCGGTTGGTGTATGATATTTTCGGATGAAAATCGGCGAAAAACCGTGAAAAACAGCGCAAAAACGCTGTTTTTCACGGTTATAATGTCAAATACAAGTAGAAATGTCATACCCGGAATTTAAGTAGAAATGTCATACTTGACTTTTGTAGAATTAGTATTGTTATTTCCGGAAAAATATTTTAACAATTGATTTTTGCGATTTCAGCGGCGATTTGTTTGCGCCAAGGATGATCCGCCGGTGGCTTGGAGATGATTCTTTTTGCCGGTATGGCGGCAATCAATTCTTTGGCTTTCAACGGCTTGGCCGGCAGGATTTTGAAGTTTAAATATTTATCCCGCAGACGGATCGCCAGCGATCCGTCGAGCCGCTCTTCCATCAAAATTTCATCCTTGCGGCGCACGGTGGCGATCTGCTCTTTGGCGATCTGTATCCATTGGTTTTTGAACCTTATCGTGAAATCATTCTGTACCCGCCTTTGCGATTGGACGGAAAATATCGCGTCAAGATTTGAACTTTGAAAATCGGGCAGCTGCCGGTGCAGATCGTTTTTCTTTTTGGGAATCACCGAAAATCTTTGATTGAAATCCGGAATGAATTCTTCTTTTAAGAATTTGCTGGCCGCGGCGATATCGCTGATGCCGCGCAATCGCAATTCCTTGACCAGCCGGTCCTGCAAAGTGTCAAAGAGCCGTTCGATTCGGCCTTTGGCTTGCGGGCTGTTGGCGGTGATCAGGGTTATATCCAGTTCCCGGGCGGCTCTCTGAAACTGGGTGATCATTTCGCTGTTGTCTTTTGCATTTTTGTGATTGATCTTATATGTACTGAATTTATCCAGGTAGATGGCTATCGGTTTGCCTGATTCTTGGAGGTAGCCTTTCCAGAATTGAAACACATTGATGACGCTTTCGCTATCCGTGAATTCCGCCCGGGTGATCCGGCCGGTGGCATCGTCGACGGAGGCCAACAAACAAGATTCATCGCCGCGTTTCTCAAACCAGAAGTGGTAACAGCCGTCGAATTGTTCCAGCTCGCCCGGCGATTCTTTGCGTTCTCTTTGGCAGCGGAATTCCTGGTTTTGTTTTCTTGGTTTGGGCATCCAAATCTTTTTTGCGATCATTAAATTGCGCGTGGTCTGCTTGCCAATTTTTATTCCTTCAACCTCAACCAGTTTTTCATGCGCCAAGGTCGGGCCGAAATCAGGATACTTTTCTGAAATTATTTGTCCGGATTTTTCCCAGATTTTAAGATCGGTCTTATTGTTGCTTTGCTTGCCTCGCAAGCCGTGAATGATCCCATTGGCGCCTTTCTCCCGCACTTTGTTGCGCAATCGCTTTACCTGCCTTACCGACCGCCCCAGCTGCTTGGCCGCATCGCCCGGAGTGATTTCTTTGGCGATCAATTTTCTTATTACTTCATACCTGTCCAGCTCTTTTTGCGTCATCTTGAATAATTCTTTTTCCATATTGGTGGGTTATGTTTTATCCACCAATCATACCAGGTATGACATTTCTACTTGGACGCAAGTATGACATTACTACTTTTAAATGACATTTTCACGGTTATAATTGTTTAAATCGTGAAAATATAGTATATTTAAACTATGGCAAAAACATCAAGCGTTTATAATAAAATCAATGAATTGCGCGTGCGTTATTATGCGGCATTGGCCGGCAAGCAACCGCTTTTGGAACTGATTGACGAGGCGGAAATCGCCGAACAAGTTTATAATTCCAACGCGATTGAAAACAGCACTTTAACTTTTGAAGAAACTGAAAAAATATTATTGCAGATAGATTTGGATAGATATATTTCCGAAAGAGAGATATTCGAAGCGAAAAATCTGGCGCGGGTTGTCTCTTACATAAATAAAAAAGCCAAAGAGCGAGAATTGAACATTGAGTTGATTTTATTGTTACACAAAATGCTTCTTTCAAATATTCGCGATGATGTTGCGGGCAGATTCAGGAATAACGATGAATGGGTCAGGGTGGGAAGCTATATCGCAGTTGATCCCAAAGAGGTGGCGGGGCAATTGGAAAAAATGATTATTGATTATAACGCCAATATAAACGAAAGCATCATAAAAAGAATCGCGCGCCTGCATTTGACTTTTGAACATATCCATCCGTTTATTGACGGCAACGGGCGCATCGGCCGAGCGTTGAATAATTATTTGCTTATTCGAGAAGGATTCGTGCCGATAAATATCAAGTTTATCGATAGAAAAAAATATTACGAGGCGTTTAAAGAATTTGATACAGGGCGAAAAACCGAGATAATGGAAGAAATTGTTGCCCGGGCGCTTTTAAACAGCTATCATAAACGGCTTGCTTATTTGGAAGGCAAAAAAATAATAACTTTAAAAGAGTTTGCTAAAATAAATAATTTTTCACATCCGAATGTAATCAATAAAGCAAATCGCCAGACGATAGAGGCGTTTTTAGAAAAAGGAATTTGGAAAATCGGAATAAATTAAAAAAACAATGAATAAAATATCAATTTACAGCACAATGTCGCGCAAGGTTTCCGAGTTGGCGCCGATGGAGGAGGGGAAGATCAAATTTTTTGTTTGCGGGCCCACGGTTTATGATTTTCCGCATCTGGGCCATGCCAAAACCTACACGCAATTCGATTTTATCGTGAAGTATTTGCGCTGGAGCGGTTTTGATGTGGATTACCTTGTAAATATTACCGATATCGATGACAAGATTATCCAAAGAGCAAGAGACCGTAATATCAGTTGGCGCGATTTGGCCGATGAGTTTGAAAAAATCTACATCGACGATATGGCCGCGTTGCGCAATACCGCGGTGACTAAATACGCGCGTGCCACGGATTATATCGATAATATCGTGAGCCAGGTAAAACGGATGATTGAAAAAGGATTAGCCTATCAAGCTCCCGATGGCAGTTGGTATTTTGAGATTGCCAAATTCGCCGATTACGGCAAACTCTCGGGGCGCACCGAGCTGAAAGAAACCGATGGCGTGTCGCGCATCGATGAAAGCGATTTCAAGCGGGGCTGGAATGATTTTTGCTTGTGGAAATCTTCAAAAGAAGGGGAGCCGTCGTGGGAAACCGAATTGGGCAAGGGTCGTCCCGGATGGCATATTGAAGATACCGCGATCACGGAAATTGAATTCGGGCAGCAATATGATATCCATGGTGGCGCGATCGATTTGATTTTCCCGCATCATGAAGCCGAGATCACGCAAATAGAGTCAATCACCGGCAAGGTGCCGTTCGTGCGCTATTGGATGCACACCGGATTTTTGAATATCGGTTCGGAAAAAATGTCCAAGAGTTTGGGTAATTTTAAAACCATTCGCGATATTTTGAAAGTTTACGATTACCGCGTTCTGCGCTATCTTTTTATCGGCAACCATTATCGCGCCGCGATTGATTTTTCCGAAGCGGCGCTGGAGCAGGCGAAAAATTCGCTGGGCCGTATTGATGAATTTATTTTCAATAAAATGGATGCGAATTTCGATGATGTCGATGACGAGGCGGCGGTGGGGGAAGCAAAGGCCAAATTTCACGAAGCGCTGGCGGTTGATTTCAATACGCCGCAGGCATTTGCAATTTTGTTTGAATTTATCCGCAGTCAAAATATGAAAGAAAAATCCGGCCGCAGGTCGTTTGAATTCTTGAGCCAAATCAATTCTTTTATGGACTTTATGAAATTCGATGCCGCCAAAAGCGACGCCTTTATCGAATCGCTGATCGCCGATCGCAATGCCGCCAGAGCCGCGAAAGACTTTGCCAAATCCGACGAAATTCGTGACCGCCTGCTTTCCATGGGCGTGAAGATCTACGACACCAAAGAGGGGACGAAATATAGAATTTAAGCCGATTTTATGTTAAAATCGACTTATGGCGGAAATAAACGAATTCATAAAAAAAAGACCGGGATTAGTTTGGTCAACGATGCAATACGACAAGCTTTCCGAGGAATCGATCGTGGAGGCGGTTTTAAACTACGGCAACTTCAAAGACGTGAATGAAGTTATAAGAATCCTGGGCATTAAAAGAGTGGCAGAAATTTTCAGAGAACAAGCCGCGCAGAAAAGATGCAATTTGCGCCCAGAAGTCAAACATTATTTTAATTTGTATTTTCAAAAATATGCCGGCAATTCATAAAGAAATTCTGACAGAGAATCAAATAAAATTATTGCCGGTTTTAAAATTGTTTTCAAAAAGTTTTGGGTTGGTCGGCGGTACGGCGATTGCGTTGCAAATCGGCCACCGGCGGTCAATCGATTTCGATATGTTTTCGCAAAAAAAATTCAGCAATACCCGAATAAAAAACAAAATTTTTGAAAATATCAAAATCGATGAAATTATCGTCAGCCGTTTGGACGAGCTTACTTTCATCACGCAAGGCGTTAAATTTACTTTTTTTACTTTGAATTACGAAACCCGCTTTTAAACAAAAACGATTACGAAACAAAAACTTGCCCGCGTCGCGGAGTTTGGCGGAAAACATTCGATTGCGGTAAGTTTTTTCACGGTTCACAACTAAATAATTTGATAAGCCAGCAGACTGTAGATATAATTGGACAAATATCCGTCCACTGATTTGGGGAGGCTGGTAATCAGCCCGTAGAACATTTTCAAATTGCGAAAATTCAATTCAATGATCATTCTGGTATCATATAATTTTTTCTGGAATTGAGTGATGACTTTTTTCATGTTGTTCCTGGCTTTCACCAGCAAAATTCTTTTGCGGGCGCGGTGGAATTTTCTTTGCAATTTCTCGGAAACATATCCGGCGTCGGCAATGAACACGCCGTTCAATTTCTTGGATAATTTGATAACGACATCGCGGTCGTCAACATTCGCGGAAGTGAATTTGATGGCCAGTATTTGCCTTTTGAAATCCGCGATCAGATGCATTTTTAAGCCGAAATAGGTACCTTTTGCGCTTCTGCCGAAACTGGCGAACATTTTCATCACTTTGTTCTTGTTGGCATTTTTGAACAAACAAACGGGAATATCGGTGGAATCAATATGTTTGATAATGTGTTGGTTTTTCTTGCTCATCCTCATGATGATAAACATTAATCGCAATGCCAGAATTGCCCAACGATTGATGCTCATGACCAATGTTTTGTAAGAGCAGATTTTGTGAAGATTGAAAATGGTGAATAATGATTTTTTGGTAGCGATACCGCCGGCTTGCTTGAATATCGCCAGCGATAATACTGTGATTATCGGCAACGCCAATTTTCGACCGGTTTTGTTTGTGAGCTTGTCAATTTTTAATTGTTGTGAAAAAATACTTACCACCTTCCTGATTTCGTTGTAAAATGGAATTACAACTTTCATGTTGGTGTTGAGTCGGCGATTTACCAGTCGCCGGCTCTGGTGTCATTTTAGCATTTTTTAGGAGTTTCGTAATTCAAAGTAATTATATAATTGGCGCCGGTTTGTATGTTGGCGGTGAAGGCGCACCTGTTTAATCCGTGTAATACTCTGGTGCACCAGCAGTGGCCGCGATCGTTTTCCGGTTTGGCTTCAAAGCCGATGATTGTTCCGCCGCGACTTTTGATTAAGCTCAAAAAAACTTTGGGTATTCGGGGGTCGTCTTCCATTGGGTTCTGGCTTTCTCCAAATCCTATTGGAACAGTCGTAAGCCCTTCGACTGTAATTTTTGGTGCTGGTTTTTCTCTTTTTGTATCCATCTCCATCCTCCTCCTAATTTTAAACGAACAGCGCGGTTTTTTAAAAAGAGCCGCAAAAAATACTGATTCGTTTGCTTGGGGTGATATTATATCAAAATTTTTAATTTGCAAGATGCAAGAATCGTGTAATAAAAAATCACGTGGGGCACGGGGTAGAGTGGGGTAGCGATTATTTTCCGTAGAGGTCGTGGTGGGTGCCGATTTTTATAAAAAGCAATTCTTCGTTGCCAATGCGTTTGTAAATCGCACGCAAATCACCGCCGACATTAATACTGCGGCAATTGGCGAATTCGCCTTTGAGAATATGGTTGTTTAGCCGTCGGTCAAATTGATCAATGGTGAATAATTTGATATTTTGCCGGAATTTTTCCCGTGATTCAGCGGATAATTTTTCAAAACTTTTTTTGAATGTTTTGTGATAAGCTATCCGCATATTATTTTTCTTCCAGACTTTTTATAAATTCTTCGGCAGAATTAAAAGGACCGACAATATTTTTGCCATTTTTAATATCTTTATCAACCATTTTTAATATCTTTTGCGTTTTTGCGTTTGGCATTTCATATTCAGTAAAAAATATCTCGCGGGTGTTAACGAATTCTTTTATGTGCTGGTTGATGACCGCGTTTAAAGACACGCCTAAATCTTGCGCGGTTTTCCGAGCTTGGTCTTTGAGCGATTTTTCAATTTTGATGCTCAACATTGTTTGCATAGGTTTTATTTATAATCTATCTAAATTATATATTTTAGATAGGTATTGTCAATAACCTGAAACAATGTAATTTTTGCTATCGCAAGATTTACATCGTTTTAAATAATAACATTGCGTAATCCACCGCTTTCAGCGGTGAGGCTTGCGCCGGTTTGACCGTTGCCCAGAGAACAAAAGGGGTATGGTGTATAATTCCACAAGGCGGCTTGTGAGCGAGCCTTGGGAATTACACAACATGTCAACCTTGTATCAGAGTCTATCGCACACAAAATGGGATTGCAAATACCATATCGTATTTATTCCAAAACGAAGAAGAAAAGTATTGTTCGTATCTTTGGCAAAACAGCTGGGAGAAATATTCCACGAACTCGCAAAACAAAAGGAATGTGAAATATTGGAAGGTAGCAATATGTCTGACCATGTGCATATGTGTATTTCCATCCCGCCCAAACACATGGTCGCTTCGATTGTCGGATATCTGAAAGGCAAAAGCGCCATTGCGGTGGCAAGGCTGTGCGGCAAAGAGAAAAACTTTACCGGAGAACATTTTTGGGCCAAAGGCTGCGCGGTATCGACGATCGGCTTCGAACTGGAACAGATCAGAAAATATATCCATGAACAGCGCGACCACGAAGACGAAGGACCATTTGCAATGTCAAAGTAGCACCGATTAAAATACATTTAACACCCAAGGCTTGATATCGGGACAACTCCCTTCGAGGGAGTCCCGCTCATCAAGCCGCCGCCTATGGCGGCGGTAATCTGACTTTGGTGGCCAAAAGCGCAACATTGAAATTTGTTTGCGCGCTGGGTTTTCTTCTATGCTTCGCGACCGCGACCACCAATCTTTATTGGCAGCCGTTTTACGCGCCGATCGCGCCGGATCCGAAAATCCTGGGAATATTGTGCTTTTCGTTTTTCACGGTTAATTTTGCCGGTGCAAAAATCGCCGAAAAATTCTTCGCCAAAAATGACGCGCAGCGCCAGGAAAAAGAATTGGTGGTTTCCCATCTTCTGATCGGGGCGGCAATGGTCGCCGCGGCAACCGTGCCGGTGTTTGCCGTGTCGCTATTGTTCTACATCGTCCACGAAGGCGCTCGGGGAGCGTTCATGGTGACGCGCCAGGCCTATTTGCAGGCCGCGATCACTAAAGAATCCCAGCGCGCCACGATCGGTTCGGCCAGCTCGTTTTTCGAACAAGCCGGCTCGATCACGGCTTTCCTGATCAGCGGCGCGATGCTCCAGCACGGTTCGATCGCGAACGTCTGGCTGGTATCCGGCGCTGCCGCGGTTATCGCGCCATTGCTATTGTACCAATGGCGCAAAACCGCCCGCAGGCAAGAATAACTCTTGCCTGCCTTGTTTACTTTTTTAAATGTTTAATGTACCTTAGTCTAAAATAGCCGAAGATAAGATGGTTATTTTTGGGTATAGCTTGGGATAGCTGTTTGAAAAAATATTGGGAATAGGGGATGAAAGTATGCAAAGTTTTTTAGGTAACAAGAAAGGTCTTATCCCGGGATTTGATGATGAAACGCTGAGATTGCTTGAAATGTTGATATTGGCGATACATGCAGCCAAGGATAAACATTTTGATCAAGTAACGGCAGTGAAGATTGGCGCAACACCTGTGCTGGAGAATAGTGCGTCGATAGTAACTCGTGTTTTGAACAATCTGGATAGCGAGATAATCAGAATCTTGGATCTTCAAAAATTCGGCAATGATGTCGATAGGGTGCTAAGAAAAATTGCAAGCGTTGGATCGCGTGCGGGATTTGATGCGATAATAATGTTCCCTTGGGTTGGTCCATCAACCATCAGAACGACGATTGATATGTGCCGGGAACTTGGTTTTGATATTATTTTCGGAGCAGAAATGACCATACCCGATTTCTTGGTTAGTCAGGGAGGTTTCATTCCTGACCATGTGCCTCCGAAGATGTTCCGCATTGCTGCCGAAAAAGGTGTTGATCATTTCGTGGTTCCTGGTAATAAGCTGGAACAGATGAAATTGTATCGCGCCATATTTGATGAAGTTCTTGGTGTTGATAATTCCATGCTTATGTCTCCAGGGCTAATCAAACAGGGTGGTAGCGTCCAGAAAGCAAACGAGGTGGCTGGTCCGAATTGGCATGCGATAGTGGGCGATGCAATAATGTCAAAGAATACTGTTGAGGAGATGGCATTGGTTATTGAAGACCTTGCCAGGCAGCTGGCATGAAATAACAGATTGTCGTTGAGTGGCGGTTGGCGCGTTTGGCCTTCCGTCTTTTATTTTTGAAAGCAATTTGTTATAGTTTACAAAATATTTGTGCGTGGGTGGTTATTTGTAAATACAGAAAAGCGCGGTTGCCTCGCAATGAGGTTGGTATTGGATAGAGAATGCACTTTAAAAGGAGAATATCTATGAAAAGGAATGATGGTATAGTGGTCATTGACGACCCCTTCGGTTATTATCAAGATTTGTTGCATTTTGGCGTGGTACATCAGTATGGCGTGACGGATAATCGGCATGGAATCCTGTCGTTGAAAGCCGATCAGGTAATCCCGAACCATAGCGGTCTCTTTGTCAACAGCAGACCATATCTGCAGTATTACAAGAGACGAGACGCAGCGGCATCAAATTTGGTAAGAAGTCTTGATGCCGTCGGGGCAGATTTGGGCGCAGTTAAGTATGTCTTTGGATCTTCGAGTTCTTCAATACAGCTTCTGGAAAGCGTTGCGCGAATTATCGACGCAGAGGATGTTTTCACGGAGAAAGACTCAAAAGGGCGCCAAATGTGGAAAAAGAATGGTTTCTGGGTTAAGGAGCAAACAGGAATCAATGTCGAAGAACTTATGACCACATTGGCAACTGCAGACAATGTGCAGCAGGTATATCCAGGGAAAATACTGACATTGGATGGTCGACCACTCATAGGTACATTGTTTCTGAGGCCAGAAGATATACCGCCGATAGTACGGAGAGGTTATTATTCTGCAACATATAAAGATTCAAGGCCATATTCTGTGGTTGCAACAGCGACCGTTAAGGTGCCAAAATATCCTGCTGATAATTGCGATTTGTGCAAATCAGGGTCGCTGGCGGTAGACGGTCGCAGCCTTATACAAATGCCCGCATAGATGGGATTGCCGAGCGCTCCAGGGACTCTTATTTTTTTGAGTTCTTTTTCGTTTAGATAAGTGGAAGATATGAAGGCGCTATGGGTGACGAATAATATCGCGGTTATGTACTAAAAAACCGCGCCGGAGGGCGCGGAATTTGTAATTTGTGTGGGTAATTGGTAATTTGGGAAATTTTGCTTTTGGTAACCCGGGTATTTTGTGTTCTTCTAATTACTAAGTACAAATTACTAATTACTGCAAATTTTGTTCGCAAAATTTGTGAATCTTTATGATTCAGCTCGAACTTACTTTAGCAAAAATTGTTGACTTTGGACAGGGTGAGGGGGCGGGTTATGCCCCCGACTAAGCTTCGCTTGCCCCTCCAAACTGCTGTTTTCCGGGTCTGCGCTCGCAAAGGGGCAGCCGGGCCCGAATCGGGGCTTGGCCAACGCATTTTAGCCGCAAGGTGGGGGTAAAAGGTGTGCGTTGGCCAGAGAAAAACTCTGCATTTACTCTGCAATAAGTCTGCAATCTAGAATGCAGACTTTTTAACCAAGGAGTTGCAGAGTAAATGCAGAGTTTTTAAGCCCCGATTCGAGCCAAGCCAGTGCCTAATCCAAGGCCTGCGCCTTTGTTCCGGTGCTGTTTCCCCTGCGCGGGCGGTGCGCCGCCCGCTCCGGGCTTTCAGGGAAACAGCACCTCTGGTTTGCGGCTGTTCCAAGCTTTGAGCCTTTCCGCGGCTGCCCTCGCAATGCCAAACTCTCTGCCCAATTCGGAAAGCAAGCAGGCAGGGGCCGCCGGAAACCGCTCCCCCGCAAAAAGCCACTTAACGAAACCTCCGGCAAAACCGGCTTCGCCATATATCAAATACCGCTTATCAGCGGACTTTGATATTTTTTCCTCCGGTTTCTATGTCTTTTTGCTCCTCCGCTTTTCCCGAAAGCCTTTTGCTCAGCCGCAAAAGCCTTTCCGAAAATTTCCGGCTCGGGTGCTCAAGGAGGCCGCCCGGCTTTTAAAAATCCCGCTTTGGGGCGGGACTTTTAAAACGCACTTTTCCTGCCGTCAAAGAACGCAAGGCCGGGCGGCCTCCTTTCGCCGGTTACGCTTCGGCGTCGCTCTTATGGTGCTTAAAGTCCTCCTCTTCTTCCCCGGCCATCAAGCCGCTGGCGCGTTCAATGCACTCCCGCTCGATTTCCTCCCTGCTCCGGGTGTAGCCCGCGCCGATCCCGATTTCCCGTATAAGGGAATTGAAGGTTTCTTCGTCCCATTGGTTGTCGGCATAGCTCATAAATTCCCACGGGGAAGGCACGGGCAGAGTGCGGATGCCGACAATGCCGTTTTCCGGCTTGTTGGCGACATAGCAGCAGCGGGGCGGGACTTCCTGCAAAAACTGGATGTTCAACTCCCAACCCGGAACGTGGCGGTAGATCGGCCCCATCAATTCGCGGGCCAGCAGCTGCGCGTCCGGGCGGTTCACCCTAAAACAGGCTTGTATCCCGCAGTTGGCAAGGATGGAATCCCGCAGATCGTCGGAAAGCTGGCTTAGGTTCTGGTGGGCCAGTATGAGGGAAAGCTTGTATTTTCTGGCTTCGCTCAATATCTCGATAAAGCTGTTGGTCGCGAAGTTTTGGAACTCGTCGATGTAGAGGTAGAACGGCTGGCGGTCGGTTTGCGGGATGTCGGTTCTTGAAAACGCCGCCATCTTGATTTTGCTTACCAGCAAAGCCCCCAGCAGATTCGCGCTGTCGCCCAATCTGCCTTTGTTCAAATTCACCAGCAGGATTTTTTTGTTATCCATTATGTCGCGCAGATTGAAAGAGCTTTTAGGAGAAGCGAATATCTGGCGGATCGCCGGATCGGAAAGGAACGCGTCCACCTTGTTAAGCGTCGATTCCAGCCATTCGCGCCAAGTATGGGCCGACAGCGATTCAAAGTATTTGAAACGCTGGCGGCAGGAAACGCTTTTGACGTTCTGCAAAATCTTTTTGCGGGCCTCCGGCTCCGTCAAAAGCAGGGGCAATTCCAAAAGCGTCAAATTGTTTTCCGCCAAAGCGATCAAGGAGTTGCGCATAATGTCGGCCATCCTTTCGCCCCAAGCGTCCGCCCATATCTTTTTGAACGCTTCCACCAATTGTCCGGCCAAGCGTTCCGGCGGAATGCCGTCCACCCTTTCCAGCGGATTGAAGCTGGCCGTATTCTCCGAATCCGTCGGGTCGATCAAAACAATCTCCTTTTTAAAATCCCTTTGCGTCCAAAAATACAGCCAGCCTTTTATGTCCTCGATCAGATCGCCGTGCGGATCGATAACGCCGAAGCCCTCGCCTTGGAGGATGTCTTGAATGATAAGCGATTCAAGGAATTTCGACTTGCCCGAACCGGACGCGCCCACGGCGTAAAAATGGGTGCTCCGGTATTTCGTATCGATTCCCTTGATGTTGCCCACAAGGCCGGTCGCCGGATTCAGCGCGCCGTCAACCCAGCCCAAGCCCATCCGGCCCCTCTCAATCGGAAACCGCCAAAGCGGATATTCCAAATACGCCGCTTTCGTTTCCGATTCAAGCGGCTTGTCGTTTTTTCCAAGCATAGTTTTAAAAAACGCCTTGAGAGGGGCCAAGGCCCGGCGGTTCCGTTCTTCGGACATTGCGTTATGCGAGGTTCAGGAAACCCCTTGTTTTGCGGTCAACCTTTGAGAAATCGAAATTCACGGCATCGGCGACGTTCTCCGATCCGAACAATACGCAATGATGGACGGTTCCGGCGAACGCGCTCAATTCCTGCCGGTCGAACAAGTCCATATTTTCCAGCGTAACGCGGCGGTTCGTGATCTTGTCGTAAAGCTGTATCAAAAGATATACCGGGTAGATCGCGACGACGACAAAGCCCGGCATGGCGGCCATAAACTGCATAAACTTGCTGACGCGCTGGGTAAGATACCAAGCGATGAGCAATTGCTTGCCGTACTCTTGGGCGCAAACATTAACGACATAGCCGTCGAAATACTTGCTCTTGATGATCAAGAACAGCTTGCCGTCGCCTTTCATTCTTCTTATTAGCGAAGGGTAGACTTTTTCTTGCGCAACCGAAAGCGCGGGCGGCTGCAGCTCGTCCAATCGGTTTTCAATGAGCTGGTAAAATTCCTGCTGATGGCCTTGCGCGCCTTCGATCAAAACGCTCCACTCTTCGACGATTTCGCTTTCTTTTACTTTCGCCATTTTTTTTGTTTTACATAAAAAAACGCCATCGGCCTTTATTCGAGCAAGTGGCGCGGACTGCCGCCCTTCGCCGATCTCCAAATTGGCGTCAAAATGCTGTCGGGATTTTCCAAGCCGTACAACTTTTCGCAGGCAAACCAGAATGTATCGCTTCCGGTTTCCCGCCCGTTCGCTTTCGCGGCGATAAGCCGCAAGCGTTCCGCCCGCTCTTCGGAAAGGCAGACCGTCAGGACGCGGAAATTGGGAATATCCAATTTCCGCTTGTGCCCGCCCTCCAGCTTCCAGTTCCAGTATCCTTTGAATTTGTTGAGCATTCTGTCGGCGGCCATTGTCGAGCGGTCGGCCTCGAAAAAGAAATGCAGGAAATAGTCGTCGGATTCGATTGTAAAAAATGCGTCCGGCGCAATCGGCAGCCTTTGGCCTTCGCATTGCACCGCGTCAATCGCGCCCAGATCGCGCCATACCGCCAGCTTGAAGCCTTCGGCTTTCTTGAGCGCAAGGCGCAGAGCCGCTTGAAAATTGGAAATCATCAGGGAATGGCGCATAAAAGACACTCCCATTTCATGGGGCCTGTCGGTCATAATCGGCAGTCCCTTATTTTGAGAAACCAGCGCGGCCCCTTTTTTGGCCAGAGAATAAATCAAATGCGGGTGTTCGTAATACGAAAACTGGCCGCGGGGCCGATCCACATATCCGGCATGGAAAAGAAGCTGCAGCCTTGAGCGCACCGTCCGCGACGAATAGTCGGGATGGAGCGTTAGAATCTGTTTTGTGTCCAAGAACCGGTAAGAGGTCAGGTCGTTTAGTATCTGCATATCTACCGCGCCGATTCGGAATTTCGGCGGGGTTTGGCTTCTCTCGAATTTTTTGAATACTCGCTTTGCCACTTTGAAAAATTTTTCTTATTGTAAAATTCCGCACTTTCGAGATTTTTTAATATCGTTACTTAAAAAATTACAATAAACCCCGAACTTCATTTTCTATTTTTTTGGCGATATTATCGCAAATTTTGCGATATTCTTCTGATTTTTTATCCAATTTCACTGCTTGTTTCCTTTCCTTTGAAAAATCCAATATTCTCCCGATAGTGATTTCCGCCGATTTCGTTATTTTAAATCTGCCGTGAGGCGGCAGTATTTCGCGTGTTCCTTTGAGCGCAATCGGAAGCACCGGCGCACCGCTTTCCAAGTGTATTACGGCTACGCCGGGTTTGAATTCGCGCATTATCCCATCGTACGATCTACCGCCTTCGGGATAAATTACAAGACGATAACCTTCGCGCAATTTTGTTATTCCGGTCGCAATTGCCTGTTTCTTGGATAAAGAATCTTTGCGGTTAAATGGAATCACACCGCCCCAACAATAGACGGTATTTCGCAAAACTTTTTTCAACCCGGAATATTGATCGGTTTGGCTTAAGAAAGTAAATTTGCGCGGTGTCATCAAATAACCGCACATGAGAGAATCAACATGGCTTAAATGATTTGATACCAGAATAAAGTTACCTTTTTCGGGAATGTTTTCTAGGCCGGTTATTTTCTTGATAAGCAATCTCTTTATCGGAAAGGCAAGAACCGTTCTTGAAGCAATCGAAACAAGTGTATCCATAGTTTTGATGTTTAATTGCTAACAGCTTTTTGGCAATCCATAATAAATTCATCAACAAATTTAGGATTCCGATTCGATTCGCCGACTATTTCTTTGATAATTTCGTCGCAAGTTTTAATTTGGCGGATACTGCCCGCACAAATACCGCATAACAGCGGCGACATATCGGTATTGCCATTTATAACCATCGCGCCCGAAAAACGATCTGTTTTCAAATCGATTTTCTCGCTTTCAATTTTATCAATCCGGTCAGCGAATTTGTTTTTGATCAACCGTAATGGATGTTTGGTCGAACGAGCAACCACAATAATATCTTCGTCGCTGGCATTTATAACCGCTTTCTTGTAATTTTCGTGAATTCGGCATTCGCATGAGGCCAAAAAGCGCGTCCCCATTTGTACGCCGTCAGCCCCCAAAACCAAAGCGGCAATGAATGTTTTGTGGTCGCAAATTCCTCCTGCGGCGATAACCGGAACGTTTTTTACGGCGTGGGCCGCCTGCGGCACCAAACACATGGTCGTGTTTTCTCCGATATGGCCGCCCGATTCCAGCCCTTCCACTACTACCGCGTCCGCTCCCGCCTGCTCCATTTTTACCGCCAATCTCACCGAAGGAACTACGGGAATTATTTTTATTCCCGCTTTTTTTAAACAGAACATCAACGGTAAAGGATTCCCGCCACCCGTAAAAATTGCGGGAACTTTCGCATCAACAGCCACTTTAACCAAATCGCCAACTTGGGGATTCTGCATCAATAAATTCACCCCGAACGGTTTATCGGTAAGCGTCTTGGTCTTTTTAATTTCTTCGGCCAGCCATTCCGGAGACGCAAATCCCGAACCAATAACGCCCAAGCCCCCGGCATTAGACACTGCCGACACCAGCATTGATTCCGAAATTCCGGCCATGCCGCCTTGGATAATCGGATATTTTATATCCAAAAGCTTTGTTAGTTTGTCTTTCGGCATAACTGCATAACGTAATTTTATTACTATTTTTTATGTTCATCTTCCCAAATTTTGTCAAAAATCTGGTGCACTTGGATTGAGTATCTGTCAATGTCGCCCTTTAACTCGTTCATTAAGGTCTGGGCTCCTGGATGCGTTGGTCGAACTTTGCAAGTTTGACAAAGTTCCCGGCTGACTTGCGGGTTGTCTATCAACATACAGGGCGTTAAAAGATTCGGGCTGTATGGTTGGCGTTTTCTTATTTCTTTAAAGAAATCACAGTCCATCGCGTCCTTCAAGGAAACATTTTTTATATTCGCTTGCGCGAAATGAGTAAAAATACACGGTTCGACATCGCCGAAATTGGTTACATGGGAATAATGCTTTGCGGCAATGCAACCTCCAACATAAGGCGCGTCGTTCCAAAAATCGATTATGAACAGAGGTTTATTGGCCCGGATGTAATCACGGCGGATTCTTTGACGATTCCTTTGATCGGGCGTCGGCATCAATTCTGTGTTTTTATCGCCACAAACTGGCATGTAAAGGAAATACCAGCCCATTAACGCTCCCTTATCTACCATCAGATCGACGAATTTGTCGGACATAACGACTTCCGCGTTTTTCTTAGTTACACAGACCGAATAACCGAATGGAACTTTATTCTTTTTTAAAATATCCATCGCTTGCATTACTTTTTGGAAAGTACCCTTGCCTCTTCTAAAATCCGTATCTTCCTCGAATCCCTCGACGCTGAATTGCGGCATGACATTGCCAACTTCAAGTAACCTTCTTGCAATTTTATCGGTAATCACCGTGCCGTTAGTGTAGGGAACGAAATAAGAATCCGAATGCTTTTTGTAAAGATCGAAAAGATCTTCCCGAATAAACGGTTCGCCGCCCAAAATGGTAAAATACGCCACGCCCATTTCTTCGGCCTCACTAACAACCCTGTCCAAAACATTAAAAGGAAGATCGTCCTCTTTCTTGTAATTCTCGGCGTAACATCCCTTGCAATGCAAAGTGCACCTCATTGAGGGGGAAATCAAAAGCGTGAAAAGGGCGGCCGATCTCTGAATCAATGATTTTTCCCTTTTATCCAGCCTTTCCAGTAGTTCCGGCAAAACGAAATTTTCCAGGAATTTTTCCTGGCATCTTTTATCCACATCGTGAATTATCCTTTTGGTCAAAACCAAGGCCGATCCCTTTTTCTCATACATATCCCTGACCGCTCCGATCATCGGTTTGTAATTCGGGGATGCGAGCGTTTCTGCCATGGCAGCAAATCTGATTATGTTTTCATCGGAACTTTTCGACAAAATACGAAAGATTTCCAAAGCTGCTTCTTTCTTAAGGTTATTCTTGATTTGCATTGGCATAATTTTATTTTTGGTTATTTTTGAAATTGTCCTTAAAGCGTAATTTTAGCGATGGCCGAATGTGTAATGAAACTTATCGGAATATATCGGCCCAAAAAAGATAAGATGTACTTCGGCGGCAACGTATTTGACAACGATTTTGAACCGGCCGTCTTCGTCAAGCCTTCGCACCGACACGGGAATACATACATTGCGGAGCAGACCGAACTTGGCGATTTTGCTCAGGCGGTGGACATAATCAATGTCTTCGCCGAGTTTTATTTTTTCGTTAAATCCGCCCGACTTTCGATGGATTTTCATTTCGCAAAATATGCAAAATCCCGGCGCGTGGGCAAAAAATTTTCTAGTCGCCCGCATATACAGATTCACCGAACCATGCAACAATTTGTCGATTCGCCGATCGCTTAACGGATCGATCAAACATGTTGCCACGGAAAAATCGCTGTTTTTGATTTCCGTCATGGCTCTTCCCAAGAAATCGGGCGGCAATACTACATCAGCGTCCAAAAATAAAAGCCACTCGCCGCGGGCAGCTTTCGCTCCCTGATTGCGACCCCGACCGGGCATTCCGCCGGAAACAATTTTCGCTCCGAAGCTTTTCGCAATTGCCCGCGTGGAGTCGCTTGAATCGTTGTCGGCGACAATCACTTCATAATCCCTAAAGGTTTGTCTTTCGATTGATTTTAGAAGGCGCGGGAGGTATTTTTCTTCGTTGAACGTGGGAATAACGATGCTTAACATATAAATTTACCGGCGCTAGTTTTGGAATAATATTTTGATTATTTGATCCGATACTTTTTCCGGATCGATTTTTTTATCAAGAAACGAACATTCCAAAAGCAGCCCGTCCATCATGCAGGTAAGCAGGGATGTCAAAAGTTTGCTGTCGGTTTTTTCCGCCAATTTTTTGTCCACTAAAGCCTCTTTGACTATAGGCTCAATCAAGCCAGCGACCCTTTCTCTTAAACGGGCGATGTGCTCGGTTGTATCGCGTTCCTTGGGTGATAATTTCAACACCAGCGCTTTAACAAGGTTTTTTTCTTTCAAGCCAAAAACAAGATAGCTTGTGATTACCCGGCGCAATTTTTTATCATCCGTTTTTTCGTTTAACGCCTGAAGGATCAGCGAATTTAAATCACTAAAAACCTCATCAAGAACATTCCCGTAAATTTCGGCTTTGCCGGTAAAATGATAATAAAGCGCGGCCTTAGTAAAATTGAGTTTTTTAGCGATATCGCTCATCGAAACACCTAAATAACTGTATTTTGAAAAAAGACGTCGAGCCGTGCCGATGATATATTTTTTGGTATCGCCAACGACACCTTCGGATCGGACTGTAATTGTTTCCATAGTTTTAATAAATGTCATTACTTACCGAGCGGTAAGCTAATTTAGAATTTATCAAATCAATAAATCTGTGTCAAGGATTTAATCGCGCAATAAGTAAATTTTTAAAACAAAAAGCCAGCTTTGAAATGCTGGCAAGGTCTATAAATATTCTCTCTTTTTCAACTCACCGATCGCGTATCCCGCAATAATTATTATAATTATTGCAACAATAAGCAACGGATTAAGCTCCATGTCTTTTCACCTCCTCTGTTTTAAATATTCTAGAAAGAATATTAATTCGAATGGAAATTTTTGTCCATATTATTTGATGTTTTAATCCGAAACAAAAAAACGATCAAATTATCAAAATTTGCGAAGCCTGCTGGCTTCGATTTATATTTTTTTATGCGAAATACCCCCTTTTACCCCCCACCTTGCGGCTAAAATGCGTTGGCCAAGCCCCGATTCGGGCCCGGCTGCCCCTTTGCGAGCGCCGCCCCGGAAAACAGCAGTTTGGAGGGGCAAGCGAAGCTTAGTCGGGGGCATAACCCGCCCCCTCACCCTGTCCAAAGTCAACAATTTTTGCTAAAGTAAGTTCGAGCTGAATCATAAAGATTCACAAGAATCAAATTTTCGGGTAAAAGCCCGATTTTTTGTTGCGCGGCGGCTAACGCCGCCCATTCATTTCGGGGCTCCCCGCTGATTTTTTTGGCGGAAAGCGAAAAGATCGAGAACGAAATGCCGAAGATTTTTTGGCAGATGATTTTTTGGCGGAATTAAAAATCAGTTATGTATGTAGTTTTTCTAAATATACAAGGTTAATTATTATCCCTAATCTTTATTGCTTCTTCAACTGCATTTGCTATATTTCGGGAAATCCAATCGTATCTTTCTTTGCTATTGGTTCCTGATGGATTGTAACATTTTACAATCGTAGACAATTTTTTCTTGGTTTTTCCGTGGGTTATATAATCAAAAGGATTATCTCCTTTTTCAGAAATTAATTCTTGGCTATTTTTCAATCCGTGAATATATATACCAACAACACCCATTCCTGCATCCCACGACCTCACTATTTCATAATTTATCCATTTCCTATTGGCAGTTTTATTACCGACAAGGACAACCGTACATGAACGATACTGCATCTGATCTTTTATCCATTTCTTTATTGCTTCATCTCCTCGGCTTGTGATTGTTTCCCAATCATTATCAGTAGCTGGCTTATTTCCTTCAATAGCACCAATGTTGCGCACCATTGAAGCACGCCAACAATCTGGCTTGTAATGAAAACTATAAAAAACTTGTCTTTTTGTTGCCATATTTTTACTTTATTTTAAATAAAATATAGATTGCCGCTCCGACAAGCGGTAGATAGAAAATTAAAAGAGTTGAAGAAAACATTGAATAAATCAAAGTGTTTTTCTTGTATTTTTGATATTCGCTAATTTCCATTGAAAAATCGATTTCTTCCTCTTTTAATTTTCTAACATAATTGTATAAATCACGGTACGATCTTTCTTGTGAAAGAAAATATCCATCCAAAATCCAAAAAATAAGGACAACAACTATAAGAAAATAAAAAACATAATCAGGACTATTGTTTTTTGAAAATAACGCGAGCAATGCACCTATCAAAGTAATCGTCCAACCCCTTAGGAAAAATAAATTACCAGCCATTCTGGCAATGATTCCTTGTATAAATTCGAGATGTTTTTGTTTATTTTCCATATTTTTCTTTAAAAGTTTGCGTCCAACCAAACGCTTTCAAAATAATTTTTTCGTGTTCTTGAAATTTCTCCATTATCTCATCATTTAGTTTTATTTTTTTAAAAGTGTTCGGATTATAAATTATAATTTCATTCTCGTTGCTCATTTTTTCATCTAAATCCCAATGAGCTAACGCGTTTCTTAATTGTTGAACAAACCTCAAAGAGGTTTTTATTTTTGAGTATTGTTTTAATTTCTTAAAATATGGAATTTGTTCATAAAGTGAAATTTTTTTATCAAAACTGAAGTGGGATGTTTCTATAATATAATAAAGAAAATCAGCGGCTTGTTGATTGGTTTTTGGGAAAAAATATACTCTTAATTTCCAGCCAAGTGCTCTCTCTATCACAGTTGCGTCTGAAATAATAGTTCCTCTAAGCAAACTTAATTTTTCTCTGACTATTTTTTTATCCATAATTTTATTTCATTAAATCATCAAGTAGCACGCTAAGTGCGTCCGCAATTTTTTTCACTGTTTCGATACCTGGATTCGGCGTTTCCCCGGATTCAATCTTAACCACGGTAGGAAGGGATAAATTGGCCGCCCGCGCCAAAGCTTCCTGCGACATATTCTTTTCTTGTCTATATTTTCGGATAGCTTTTCCAATAATTGACGATTCTTTTGACATACTTATAAAATTTTATATATAATAAATTACAGATAAATTACAATAATTATAGCACCATGTTTAATTATTTCCTATACGCCCGCAAATCCACCGATACCGAAGACCGGCAGGTTTTATCCATCGCCGCGCAGCTTTCCGAGTTGCGCGCTTTTGCCAAACGGGAAAACCTGCATATCGTTGAAACCTTTGTTGAAAAACAATCAGCTAAGGTTCCGGGCCGACCGATATTTTCCGATATGCTGGCGCGGATTGAAAAGGGCGAAGCGCAAGGCATAATCTGCTGGAAGCTTGACCGGCTGGCCCGCAATCCGATTGACGGCGGGCAGATAAGCTGGTTTTTGCAAAGAGGAATCATCCAGCACATCCAAACCAACGACCGCGGCTATCTCCCCGCCGATAATGTATTGATGATGAGCGTAGAGTTTGGAATGGCCAACCAATACATTTTGGATTTAAGCGCGAATACCAAGCGCGGCCAGCGTGAAAAAGTGCGGCGCGGCGATTATCCGGGCATCGCGCCATTGGGCTATTTAAACGATGTGCGGATAAAAAAGGTTGTCGTTGACCGGAAAAGATCAAAGATAGTGCGGCAGGCTTTTGAGATGTATTCCCAAGGCGACCAACGCCTTGAAGACATTGCCGCCTTTTTCGCCGAAAACGGCATAACCGCCAAAAGCAAGAAACCTCTCCACCTTTCGAGGGTATCGTTTATCCTTTCCAATCCGTTCTATTGCGGATTGTTCCGCTATTCCGGCGAACTTCACGAAGGCAAACACGAGCAGATTATCCCGAAGAAGCTTTTCGACAAAGTGCAGGAAGTATTGCAACAAAGGACGCATATCCATCGCCAGCCCCAAAACGACCCCCGGCCGTTTTGCGGCTTGATCCGGTGCGGCACTTGCGGAATGGCGATCACCGCCGAAAGAAAAACCAAACACCAGAAAAACGGCAACACCCACGAATATGTCTATTACCGCTGCACCAGAAAAAGAAAATCCGTCAAATGCTCCGAACCGTTTATCAGGGAAGAAGAACTCGACCGCCAGCTGTCGCAAGAAATTGAAAAATTCGCTTTGTCCGAAAACTGGGCAAAGCGGCTGTTTGCAATGGCAAACGGAGACGAGCGGAAGCTGGCCCAATCTTCGGCCAGCTTCATTGAAAAATCGCGGGCGGAACTGGAAAATCTGAAAATCAAAATCCAGCGGCTTTTGGACGCTTACCTTGAACAGGACATCGAGCGGGAAACCTACCGCGCAGAAAAAGCCAAGCTTATTTCCGCCAAAAGAACGCTGGAGGAAAAAATCATCGAAATCGAGAAGGGCGGCAATAATTGGCTCGAACCTCTCCGCCAATGGTTAAAAGACGCTCAAAATATGCGGGAAATCGCCGAAAATTCCGATCTTTCCGCCAAAAAATCATCCGCCAAAAAAATCTTCGGCTCGAACCTCTCGCTTTCCGCCAAAAAAATCAGCGGGGAGCCCCGAAATGAATGGGCGGCGTTAGCCGCCGCGCAACAAAAAATCGGGCTTTTACCCGAAAATTTGATTCTTGTGCCCCCGACAGGAATCGAACCTGTAGTCTCAAGGTCCGCAACCTTGTATTTTATCCATTAAACTACGGGGGCGGGACGCCCCGTTGAAGCGGGGCAATTTTCAATTTTCAATTATCAAATTGAATTTCAACGGGTTTACGATAACATAAAAAGCTTGATTTGCCAATTTGGCGGTTTTTGGATAGGATAATGGCATATGATAAACAAGCGAACTCGGGAAAAAATTGTTGAAATTCTGAAAAGAAACGGGGTCAAAAAAGCCGCGGTTTTCGGTTCGTTCGCGCGAGGGGAAGAAAAGAAAAACAGCGACATCGATATTTTGGTGGAAGTTCCGGAAAAGATGAGCTTGCTTGGTTTTATCCGGTTGGAATTCGAGCTCGAGGAAAAATTAAAAAGAAAAGTTGATTTGGTTGAGTATGAATGTTTGCATCCCTTATTAAAGGATCAAATAATGAAAGAGCAGATACCAGTTTTTTAATTTTTTGATTTGACATGAAAAGAACTCAACAAAATTACATTTTCGACATAATGAAGTGTATTGAGAGTGTTGAGCAATTTACGAAAGGGGTCAGTAAAAAAGATTTTTGGAACAATGACGAAAAGCAAAGCGCGATTTTCAGAAAACTGGAAATAATCGGTGAAGCGGCAAACCATACATCAACATTGTTTAGAAAAAAATATCCAGAGATACCATGGAGGGATGTTTGTGGATTAAGAAATAGGTTGATCCATGAATATTTTGGTATCAATGCTGAAAGAGTTTGGAATATAATTAAAGATGATTTACCGGTTTTAAAGAAGCAAATAGAGATAATTTTAAAGGATTTGAAAAAAATAGAAGCAAAACAGAAAAAATTATTATGAATCCAAAATTTTATATCAAGGGGGTGGGGATGACGAGGTTTGATTATACGCAGAAGCCTTGGTGGGCGTTTGCTTATGACGCGGCGATCGACGCTTTAAAAGACGCCAAGATGAATATGTCCGGCATTGACGCGATTGCATTTTCCGCGGTTTCCAGCGCCGCGGGCGGGGAACACCAGACGCACAAGGTTTCTTTGCTGTCGGGATTGTTTAAAACCAATGTGCCGATCATTGAATTGCCGTCGGTTTGCGGCGGCGGCGGCGCGGCGTTTTGGACGGCGTTGCGCTTGTTGCGCGATGAGGAGTTTAAAAATATTTTGGTGTTGACCGGCGAAAAACTCGTGGATAACCGCGCCGAAGTGACCACTGATTGGATATTGTCCGCCGCCGAGCGGGTGATTGAGCAAACCGAGGGGTTGTTGTTTCCGGCGCAAAACGCGCTGGTTTACCAGCAATACTGCCAAAAATACGGAGGTTTGCACGAAGACTTGGAATTGATCGCGTTCAAAAATCACCAGAACGCGGTATTGAATCCTAAGGCGTATTACTATAAGCGGCCGGTAACCATGGAAAAGATCAAGGATTCCCCGGTTGTGGCCGAACCGTTGCGCTTGATGGATTGTTCACTGTCGGTTAACGGCGGCGCGGCGGCGATCGTTTCCAAAGATAAAACCGATATTGAAATTATCGGTTCGGGATTCGCGACGGACTATATTTTGACTTTTGAAAGAAAAGATATGACGCATTTTGCCGCCACGCAAATCGCCGCCAAAAAAGCGTTCGCGGCGGCGGATTTGTCGCCCGACGACATTGATGTCGCCGAAATTCACGACGCGTTCACTTCGGTGGAGCTTTTGTCCTATGAAGATTTGGGATTTGCCGCGCCCGGAAAAGGAGGGGAGTTGATTCGTTCAGGCAAAATAAATATGGGCGGCGCGATGCCGGTCAATCCGTCGGGCGGGTTGAAAGCCAAGGGCCATCCGATCTCGGCCACGGGTTTGGCGCAAATTTACGAAATTACCAACCAATTGCGCGGCAATTGCGGCGAACGCCAAGTGAAAAACGCCAAAATCGGCCTGACGCACAACATTGGCGGCGCGGGGGGAAGCGTGACGGTGCATATTTTCAAAAAATCGTAAAATGTTGAGATAGAGCAATATGTTATCCAAAGAAATTATAGAAAAAATAATAAACTTGTGCCAAGAATATCCGCAAGTAAAATTGCTGTATATTTTCGGTTCGCAAGCGCGCGGTGACGCGGGACCGTTGAGCGATTACGATTTCGCGGTTTATTTGGATGAAAATGATGCGCAAAAAAGATTTGATATCAAATTATATTTGATTGGCAAATTGACTTCCATATTACAGACCAACGCCGTTGATGTGGCGGTGATCAATGACACCGAAAGCCCTTTTCTCAAATATGCCGCGATCAAAGACGGGATATTGCTTTTCCAAAAGGAATTTTTCAAAGTTGCCGTGGAAACGGCAATTATGAGCGAGTACTTTGATTTGAGGGAATCATTTCTAAGGTTTAATTTCGCAAAATAATATGGTTGATATCAATACTGTCATAAGGAAAATCAGTGCGGTAAAAAAATACATAAAATTACTTGGCAATTATGAAAAATATTCCATTGAAGAAATTAAATCGGATGTGTTTTTGCGCGGTTCGGCGGAAAGGTATTTGTATTTGGCGTGCCAGGCGGCGCTCGATTTGGGAGAAGCGGTGATTTCGTTTAAAGATTTTCGCAAACCGGGGACATATTCAGAAATTTTTTATATTTTGGGTGAGGAGAAAGTTATTCCGCAAAAATTGGAGAAAAAATTGGTTGAAATGGCAAAATTTCGCAATGTCGTGGCTCACGATTATGAAAATCTTGATTTCGGAATTATTTATAAGGCGATAATTGAAGACATAAACGATCTGTCCGAATTTGCCAATATTGTCGAAAAATATTTCAATCTCTGACTATCTAATTTTGTTAGTTTCTTTGAATTACGAAACGAATTTATTCCTCCTTTGGAAAAGGAGGTGGCCCTGCTACGGCGGCGCCGGAGGATTCCTTAATTCAAACTTCAAATCCCTCCTTTTCGCTTCGCTCAAAGTGCTCCCTTTTCCAAAGGGAGAATAATGCAAAACACAATTTCGTAATTCAAAGTAGTTTAGAATTACGCCGGTTTGGTTTTTGGCGCGAGAATAAAAAATAAAAAAATGTTAAAAAACATCAAAGCGGTAGCGTTGTTTTGTTTAACATTGTTTTTGGCGGTGGCATTATCAATCGCGATACTGGCGATCTGGGATGTGATAGAAAATTCCGCGGCAAAGGATTTGCTCATCAAGGTTGCCTATACTTTCGTCGCGATTTTTGCGGTATCGGCGATTGTTGCTATCATTAAAAAATGATTTTTTGGAATTAAAAACAAAATTGCGCCGGATTATCCGGCGCAATTTTGTTATAAATCTCATGGTGCTTTTTGAAAAAAGAAAAAGCCAACATTGTCCAAAAAAATTTGAAAAAATTTGTTGACTTATGATTTCTCACGGGCCGGCTAGACCCAGTCCGACCGTTTGTCTCCGGTCGGCAACATGTGGCTCGTAATCTGTCCTACGAAGGAAATGATCCGCGTAGCGGCGTTGGCGACAAAGGTAGAGCTTGTCATTGGTTTGCCGCTTTGGGATCTCAGATTTATGGTGGCGAATTTTGGAGATACGATTCTGGATAGGTTGAGCAACAGGGCAGAGGCATCAAAGCGATTTGTGCATCTGCGGATGCCTAAATATTCCTCCATGTAGTCGGCCAGAGCCAGTAGATTGCAGAATAATCTCTCAAGCGATATATATCTTATTCTAGATATTAAGCCCCTCATCCCATTATGCATGCCGGCGTTGGGCGGAGCGGCTAATCCGGGTGGTCGCGGTGCAACGGCAACGATAGCGTCCTTGTTGTTGAGGCTCAAGAGAAGAGCCAATGCGACCGCCGCCACCATAAGTAGAAGGCTCATTTACACCTCCATTGGTATTGTTCAGTTCGGCGATACATTCACCATTTTGCGGAAATGAAGGCATCTCCGTAAGTTATGGCGCGAAAAATCCTTTTTCAAAGATTCTTGGCGCCATAACTTATCACTTACCAGAGGTTAATATTGTTAATTTGTTCAGTTGTGAATGAACATATTATGATTGTTTATCAAATTTTAATGTTGGGGTCAATGTTGACGAAAATTAAATTTACCATCGCGCTAATGGGTGCGAGGGACTAACCCCCGCGTTAACGGGGGATAGACCCTCGCTTGGATTCAGTGGCAAAATATTTTTTTAGGATAAGGCGGAAGATAGTTTTGTTTTTCAGGTTGGCTTCCAAAAGGCAAATACCTTTGTTGGGGTAGCCGTAGACGACCAAAGTTTTGGGTTTGGCCAAAATCACCGCCGGGATCACCAGCAAATCTTCTTCGCCGTCAACACAAACATTGACTCTTTTTTTAATTGCTTGCCGAATGGCATCCCAGCTTTCTTTTTGGATGGTGCCGGCGGGATTTTTAACATTCAGGGAGCATTCGTGTTTTTGAGCGAATGCTTTGCGCCGGACTTTTTTGTCGAAAATTTTGATATCGGATGGCAAATGATGCGAACAGTAATCGCCCACGGTGATCACGGTCTTGTATTTATTTTTGTCCAATATCTTTTGATAGCGGGCTTTGATTTCTTCTTCGGTTCCGAACAGCGGCTTGCCCCAGACTTTTTGCATTTTCGTCCGCGATTTTTCCGGTAAAAAATAGGTTCTCATCAAAAATTAAAATTGAAAAATCAAAATGGAAAATGACAGATTAAAATGTTAAAATATCTATAATCAGACATTTTTAAATTTTACATTGTCATTATCAGTTTAGTAAAACTGCCCGCCAAACTGATTTTTGATATTTACATTTTAAATTAAAAGTTGCAGAATTAAAATCTATAATTACCTTGAATTACAAAACTATTAAATCCAAATGCTATTGAAGGGGTCGCACCCCTGCGATTACACAGGGGAACGACCCCAAAATGCAAAGCGTTTCGTAATTCAAGGTAGTTAAACATACTAACGATAAAACACTTATGGCTTTTTATCAATGCTTACAATGCAAGCGGCGGTGGGAATATCCTTTGGCGGAGTGTCCTTACTGTTTCGCGCCGCCGGAGAAAATGAAAAACGGGAACGCGCGGGTGGTTGGTTCGATCAAAGTGGCGATTCCGACGCTTTTGCATCCCAATGTGCCGTATTATATTTTACTCTTGCGAGACGAAGCGGGCAACACATGGGGCCACAAATCGGAAATCGAATACCAAACCGGCGATGAACTGAAATTCGAACCGAATGCCGGCGCCGTGGCGATATGGCGCGTGAAATACGATATTCGGGAAGGGATCGAGAAAGTTCTGGAATTGGCCGGAGGCATCAATGTCGGCAAAGGTTCAAAAATCGTGGTTCTGCCCACATTGGCCAAGCCGAGCCACGGTTATTTTCGCGACAACACATCCCCGGAATTTTTGAACGCGGTTTTGCGAATGCTTATCGATCGCGGAGTTGAGCCGGAAAACATTATCGTGGCCGGGCAAAGCTTTGACGAAGTGCCGGTGGTCGCGATCGCGCAAAAATCAGGTTTGATCGATGCCGGAGCCAAATTGAAAGTGAGCGCGCTTGATCTGGCCGCGGCCGAATTCGTCAAATCCGGCAACTTTGAAATCGCCAAGCCGGTTTTGGATGCGGACTTGGTGATTAACCTGGCGATGGAAAAGATCGGGCGGGCAAGCGCCGCGGAAAACCTTTTCAAAATTTTGAAAAAAGAAAATTATCTGGGCCAAAAATATTTGTCTTCGGACGCGGAGATTGCCGCGAACCTGGAACCGGTGTTGAAAAATATCATCACGATTGGCGAGGCCGAATATGTCCAGCGGTCGAACAAACTGACCACTTTTATGGGGTTGGTTTTGGCTGCCAAATCCGGCCGGAATCTGGACCGGGTTTTCAACGAGGCGGCGCAGTCGTTTAAAATACCGGAAATAATAAAAGACATTCCCGCCGCCGGCATACCGGTGGCGGGGAGAAGCGTGAAGGAGGTGCAATATCAAGCGGAAATCTTTTAAATTTAAAATTGAAAAATCAAAAATAAAAAAATACATTGATGCCGGGGTATTAACCCCGCCATCAACCAAAGGATGTTTCCTTTGGAATCCTCATAATTTTGATTTTTGATATTTACATTTTTAATTAAAACTATGGCAAACATATTTGACGGGAAAGTTGTTTTAATCACCGGTTCGTCGCAGGGAATCGGGCGCGCGGTCGCGTTGAAATTCGCCTCATTGAGCGCGAAAATCGCGTTTAACGATATCGCGGCACAAGAGGAAAATTTAAAGGCGGCGGTTGAGGAAGCCAAAAAAGCGGCCGCGCCGGACGCGAAATATTTTATGGCCGATGTTTCCAAATACGATGATGTGGAAAAAATGATGGCCGCGATCCAAACCGAATTCGGCCGTTTGGATGTTCTGATCAATAATGCGGGCATTGCCAAGGACCGGACGCTGGCGAAAATGACCGTGGAAGAATGGCAGCGCGTGATTGACATCAATTTGACCAGCGTTTTCAACTGCTCAAAAACCGCGTTGCCGATGCTGATCGCCAATCAGGGCAATATCGTGAGTATGTCGTCTTTCTCGGGATTGCGGGGCAATTTCGGGCAAACCAATTACACCGCGGCCAAAGCCGGCATCATTGGATTTACCAAGACGCTTTCTAAAGAAGTCGGTAAATTCGGCGTGCGCGTTAACGCGGTGGCCCCGGGATTTATCGAGTCGAAAATGACCGAGGCGATGCCCGAAGACATCAAGGCGATGGTGAAAAAATTAACTTCATTGGCGCGGACCGGCAAGCCCGAAGAAGTGGCGAATGTGATCGCGTTTCTGGCTTCAAGCGAAGCAAGTTTTGTGACCGGGGACATCATCAATATCGACGGCGGTTTGTGGCTGTGATTTTTGTTCAATCCAAAATTAAAGCGGGTCGGGCATAAGAATAACCAAAAAATATGGATAATATTTTAGACGATATTCTTAAAAACATCAGCGAACGGGCGCCGCATACGCCGTTCTCGGTCGAATTTTGGGATGAAACAAAAAAACAATATGGGCGGGGGACGGAAAAATTCAAGATTATCTTTCGTCGCGAAAGCGCGTTAAAGAAGTTTTTGTCGGCCGGCACATTGGGTTTCGGCGAGGAATATATGGCCGGCAATATCGAGGTTGCCGGAGATATGCAAGCGATGCTGGGGCTGTACGATCATTGGCGCGATCTTAATCGGAACATCTCGCCGGGGGTAAAGCTCCGGGTGTTGGCAAACGCGATTTTGGCGCGCGCGGCGGCCCGCGATTCAAAAAAGAATATCAAATATCATTATGATATCGGCAATGATTTTTATTCTTTATGGCTTGACCCGGCGATGACTTACTCCTGCGCGTATTTTAAAAACGGCTTCGACAGTCTGGAGATCGCGCAAGCGAACAAACACGATTATATTTGCAAGAAACTTTGCTTGCGAGGCGGAGAGAAATTGCTGGATGTCGGTTGCGGTTGGGGAGGGATGATGTTTCACGCCGCGAAAAATTATGGCGCCGATTGCGTCGGTTGCACATTGTCGCAAAACCAATACGAATACATTTCGCAAAAGATTAAAGAAAATAATTTGGGCGCCAAGATAAAGGTTTATTTGAAAGATTACCGCCAAGTCCAGGGAGTTTTTGACAAGTTTGTTTCCATCGGAATGTTCGAGCATGTGGGGAAAAACTATTATCCGGATTTTTTTTCAATGGTTAAAAAGACGCTTAAACCTTCGGGTATCGGCGTTTTGCACACCATTGGTTCCCGATTCGGGGGAGCGACCGATCCGTTTATCGCCAAATACATTTTTCCGGGCGGGTTTGTTCCGACGCTGGCAATGATTGCCGACGCGATGAATAAAGCCGAGTTGGTTTTCTATGATGTCGAAGATTTGCGGATGCATTACGCCAAAACGCTTGATCTTTGGATCGCTAATTTTGAAGCGGCCGGCGCCGAAGTGAAGAATGTCTTGGCCCGAGAAATAAAAGATCGGATCCGGGCCGAGGAATTCATCCGGATGTGGCGGCTTTATTTGAACGGCAGCGCGGTCGCTTTTAAGAATGCCGGCAATCGATTGTATCAGATAACTTTTACCAATGGAGTCAACAATGATCTGCCGCCGACTCGGGATTATTTGTATTCATAATTGACCGTTTTGGCATACTAAGTGCTATAATATTAAGCGGCGGTGAAGATTGCTTTGCCGGCACTTTTATGGTACAAATCAAATTCGGCAAATTCCGCGCCGGTTTTGGCCCGGCGGGGCGGGTTCGATAAAAAATATGTTATACACAAAAGAACAAATCAAACAGATAATTCCTTACGACGACCCTTTTTTGTGGGTTGATGAAATCGAGAAAATAGAAGGGGATGTTATTGTCGGCTATAAACAAACTTTATCGCTGGATCCTTATTTTAAGGGGCATTTCGTTGATTTTCCGATTATGCCGGGAGTTTTGGTGGTTGAGGGCGTCGCCCAGACCGGTACGCTTTTGTTGAGGACGAAATTGGGCGACAGCCACAAGCAAAAACATTTGCTGGCTTATCAGGTCCGGGGAGCGATGTTTTATTCGCCGATACTTCCCGGCGATCGGATAAAATACCGGGTCCAGCTCTTGGGGGTTTATAATTCAAAGATCGCCAATTTTGTCGGCGAGGCGTATGTGGGCGGCGTTCTTAAATGCGAGGTCAGATTTTCCGTGGCGGTTATGGATAAGGAAGAAATGAAACGGAATTTTGTTCACCGCGCCGCGGTTCAGCCGGTTTCGGCGATTACTTCGGCGCAAAAGACCGGCGCGAAACTTTATGAGTTGCCGCCGTTAAAAATCGCGCACTGGACGGCTAAATATCCGATTATTCAGGGCGGAATGGCGGTGCGCGTGTCATTGCACAATTTGGCGGGGAATGTGGCCAAAGAGGGCGGCGTGGGGCTTGTGGCCGCTTCCGGGATGAGAGATCCCGAAGAATTGAAAAGCGAAATCAGCCAGGCGCGGAAAATTGCCGGCGCCGACGGAGTGATCGGCATCAACATTATGGGGGTGGTTGGCCGTTTCCAACAATTGGTTCAGGCCGCGATTGAGGAAAAAGTTGATTTGATCGTCCAAGGCGCGGGTTTCCGAAAAGATATTTTTGAAATGGCGCGCGACAGCAACACTCCGATATTCTCCCTGGCTTCTTCGGCCAAAGTCGCGCAGAAAGCGCAGGACGCGGGCGCGGCGGCAATCATTGTCGTGGGCGCGGACGCGGCCGGACATCTTGGATTCCCGCACGGAATCCCTTTCCGCAAAATGATCGATATTTTAAAAGAAGTCGCGGCGGCGGGCATTAAGGTTCCGCTGATTGCGGCGGGCGGGATTTTCACCGGCGCCGATATCGTGGAAATGATGCGCGCGGGCGCGGTGGGAGTGCAATTGGGAACGCGCTTTGTTTCCACCGAAGAATGCGACGCCAACATCAAATTCAAGGAAGCGCATATTAACGCCAAAAAGGAAGACAGCATCATTGTCCATTCGCCGGTCGGGTTGCCCGGCCGCGCGATCCGCACGCCGTTTTCGGATAAAGTGGAGGCCGGTACGGCGCCCAAGCCCAACCCCGCCGAATGTCAGGGCTGTATCGGGCCGGTTTGCGACAAGAGCTATTGTATTTTGAAGGCGCTGGAGAACGCGCGCAAAGGCGATGTCGAGAACGGTATTGTTTTCGCCGGGTCAAATGTCTGGCGCGTGAAAGAAATCACCACGGTCAAAAAATTAATCAAAGAATTGGTCGGAGAAGCCAACGCGATTCTGGCCAAAGAACCATTGATTGTTTAAAATTGAAAAATCAAAATGAAAAATGACAATGCAAAATCGCAAAATTTTTAAAACGCGGCATTTTAACATTTTAAATTGTCATTATCAGTTTAGTAAAACTGCCCACCAAACTGATTTTTGATATTTACATTTTTAATTTGGAATATGTTTGAAAACAATAAACTCGCAAAACTTTTGAATATCAAGTATCCGGTCATCCAAGGCGGCATGGCGGGCGTTTCGGAATCGGTTCTGGCTTCCGCGGTTTCCAATGCCGGGGGGTTGGGCGTGATCGGATCGGGATTCGCGTCGGCCGCTTGGCTGGATGAAGAAATTAAAAAAACCAAGCTGTTGACCGGCAAGCCGTTTGGCGTGAACCTTTTATTGCAAAACCCGAATGTTTCCGAACTGGTCAAGGCGATCATTGCCAATAAAGTTCCGGTTGTGTTCACCGGCGGCGGCAACCCGGTGTCGTTAATGCCGTTTTTGAAACAGGCGGGCGTTAAAATTATTCCCGTGGTGCCTTACGCGCGTTTGGCGGTGAAAATGGAGCAGGCGGGTGCGGACGCGGTGGTGGTGGAGGGGCTTGAATCCGGCGGGCATATCGGCGAAAGCACGACAATGTGTTTGGTGCCGCAGGCCGCCGGAATGGTTAAAGATATTCCGGTGATCGCCGCCGGCGGAATTTGCGACGGACGGGCAATGGCCGCCGCAATGGTTTTGGGCGCCGATGGCGTACAGATCGGCACCCGATTCTTGGCGGCGACCGAGTGTCAGGTGAGCGAAAGCTATAAGAAGGCGGTGATTAACGCCGCCGATGAGAATATCGCGGTGGTGGCGCGTTTTACCGGCCATCCGGTACGGATGATCAATAACAAATTCGTTGAATCGGTGCGCAAGATCGAGGAAAAAAATCCGTTCCCCGAAGAAATCAAATCTGAACGGTTCGCCGGCAACAAAGGCGGCGCGAACGCCGATTTGTCGCCGCTATTGTGCGGCACTTGCGCGGGAGGGATCAAAGAAATAAAAACTTGCCGGGAGATTGTTGACGAAATTATTGCCGATACCCAAAAAATTCTGTCGGCGGCGGCGGATTTGGTAAAATAAAAAGATGGAAAAGACGGTTTCAACGATCGCGTGGCTTTTCCCCGGGCAATGCATTAAAAGGATGTTTGTCAAGGAAGTGGAAGGCCGGGAAAATTTTCCTAAAGGGAATTTTATTTACGCGGCCAACCATTTGAGCCATATTGATTGGCTGATTGACGGCGCGATTCTGACGCCGCGGCGATTCACTTTTATCGGTCAAGTGGATAAAATGACCGGGATCAAAGGATTTTTGCGCGACTTGATTTATTGGTGGGTCCAGGTGATTCCGGTTGACCGCAACGATCACGAATCAAAAAAGAGAGCCGCGATGGCCGCGCAAACAATACTTAAAAGAGGTTATTGCTTGGTAGTTTATCCGGAAGGCACGCGGTCGCGCGACGGCAAATTGCACGAATTCAAGCCGGGCGTGGGCCGGTTTCATCTGGAGAGCGGCGTTCCCGTTTTGCCGGTGGCGCATTTTGGCACTTATGAGTTGATGGCGCCGGGGGAGAAATTCAGGGCGAAAAGAATCGTAAAAATAAAAATCGGCAAACCTCTTGATTTTGCCAAAGAAAGGAAGGCGGCGGAATTGCTGGACAAGAAATCGCAAGCCTATTACGGGCTTTGCGTTGATGTTGCCAAAAAGGTTGAGGAAGCGGTTAGAGAATTGTTAAAAGATTAAAATTGAAAAATCAAAATGTAAAATTAAGGCAAAATTTTTTGTGGAATTTTAATTTTAAATTTTTTCGATGAATACTTTCGTTTCAACTTTATCGCGAATGTTGCTTGGGGGAGCGGTCAGGAATTTGCTGATCAAAGACATCAAGGGCGGGAATAATATTCCCAAGGGCAACTTTATTTTGGCTTCCAATCATTTGAGCCATATGGACTGGTTTATGAGCGGCTATATCACCACGCCGCGCAGATTTACTTTCATCGCCCAAGTCGACCAGTACGCGGGTTTTAAAAAATTGTGGCGCAACATTATTTATTTTTACGGCGGGATAATTCCGATCGACCGCAAAAGCGATCAATCAAAGAAAGACGCGGTCGCGACGGCGATAAAAATGCTTGGCCGCGGATATTGCGTGGTGATCTATCCGGAAGGCGGGAGGGCGTATGACGGAGTAATGCGCAATTTCAAATCAGGCGTAGGCAAATTGCATTTGGACAGCGGCGTTCCCGTTTTGCCGGTGGCCATCGAGGGAACCCAGGAATTGATGCCGCCCCATGGCCGGTTGAAATTCAGAAAAGCGGCGCGAATAAATATCGGCAAACCGTTGATTTTCGGTCCTGAAATCGCGGCCGCGGGAAAAATGGACAAGGAGTCGTTCGAATACCGCAAACTTTGCGCCGGTGTTTCCGGACGGATTGAAGATGAGGTGCGGAAATTGTTAAAAGAAAATGGAAATTAAAAAAATTCTTATTGCCAACCGGGGAGAAATCGCTTTGCGCATTTTGCGGACATGCCGTGAAATGGGCATTAAAACCGTGGTTTTGTGCCCGATGCCCGGCCAGGAAAAAAATTTTTTGGAAACATCATTGGCCGATGAATTTTATTATCTTGAGAAAGAAGGTTCGGCGGGGTATCTCGATAAAGAAAAAATAATTTCGATCGCCAAAAAGGCCAAAGTCGACGCCATCCATCCGGGTTATGGTTTTTTGTCGGAGAACTGGCAATTCGCTTTGATGTGCGATCGCAGCCGGATAAAATTCATCGGGCCGCATTTTAAGACCTTGCGGACTTTGCAGGATAAAATCGAGGCCAAAAAAATCGCCAGAAAAATCGGCATTCCCACGGTTCCGGCCTCCGACCAATCGATAAAAAGCAAAAAAGATTTGATCAAATGGGCCGACCGCATCAAGCCGCCATTTATCATCAAAGCCCAGCGGGGCGGTGGCGGGATGGGTATTCGCGTGGTTAACGGCCAGATGAATTATGAGGAAATGATGACGCTGTCGCTGGGAGTCCAGCGGCAGATTGCGGGCGCTTTCGACGACATTGATTTTTTTCTGGAAAAATATTTGCCCGAAGTCAAACATATCGAATTCCAAGTTTTGGGCGACGGCCGCAAGGCGGTGCATTTGGGCGAACGCGAATGTTCGATCCAGCGCCGGTTCCAGAAAATGGTGGAAGAATCGCCTTCCGCGGCGATTGACGATCGTTTGCGCGCCGAAATGGGCGCTTGGGCGGTTAAGATCGCGCAATATTTGAGTTATCGCGGCGCGGCCACGATAGAATTTCTGCTGGATAAAGACAAAAATTATTATTTTATGGAAGTGAATCCGCGGATTCAGGTTGAGCATCCGGTTACCGAGGCGGTTACCGGAATCGATATCGTGGAGCAGCAGATCAGGATCGCCGAAGGCAAACAGCTGTCGTTCGGCCAGGAAAGCGTTTATCAGAGCGGATGGGCCATCGAGGTGCGCGTTAACGCCGAAGACCCGCGAAAAAATTTCATTCCTTCGCCGGGCGCGGTTTCAAAATACATCCCTCCGCAAGGCCAGGGGGTTTTTGTCCACAGTTTCTTGCAGGACGGCCAGGAGGTTTATCCCTATTTTGATTCGATGCTGGCAAAGGTGATCGCGTACGGAAAGGATCGGGATTCGGCAATCACCAAGTTGCGCCGCGCGCTTTCCGAAACCGTTATCGAGGGTGTTGCCACCACGATTCCATTTTTCAAATTATTGTTGGAAAAAGATGATTTCATCAGCGGTAATTTTTACACTAATTTCATTGAGAAAAGCGGCATTGTCCAGGATTTGATGCTCAAGCCGTATTTGCAGAAAAAAGTCGTTTGCGGACGCAAGGAGATCGAAGAACAGGCGATTGCCGATATCGCGCGCGCGATATATCGGGAAATAAAAAATTTCAATGGATCTTTGGGCGATGAGCCGGCGGTTTCAAAATGGGTTTTATCCGGGCGGATGGCAAACCCCGAAGAATAAGGGCCAAAAACCATGAAATTCAAATTCAACAATCAAGGCAAGGATTATGATGTGGAAATCATTGACCAAGGCGAACAAGCCATGAAGGTTGTTGTCAACGGCAAAGAGTTTTCGTACGGATCGTTTGACGCGGTTCAGGCGGCGGCGGTGGTACCGCAGGCAATCCTGCCCAAAAGAGACCTTTCGTCAAAAGAAGTCAAAGCGGTTTTGGCCGGGACGATTTCGGAAATATCCGTTAACGCGGGCGATATCGTAAAATTGGGGCAAAAACTGCTTACGCTTTCGGCGATGAAAATGGAAAATGAAATTTTATCGGAAACCGGCGGCAAAATCAAAGAAATCAAAGTCGCAAAAGATCAAAAAGTCAAAGAAGGCGATATTCTTATCGTTCTGGCATAATTTTTATGGATTTAGATATTAAAAAATTTGATAATCTGGATTCCACCAGCGTCAGGGCCAAGGAACTGGCGGCTGGGGGGGCGGCGGCGTGGACCATTGTTGTCGCCAAAAAGCAAGACAACGGCTATGGCCGGAAAGGCAATGCTTGGTTTTCGCCTCAAGGAGGGCTGTATTTTTCCGTGATTCTGCCCAAGAGCAATGTTGACGATTTGCGGATTTTGACAATTTTGGCGGCGTTCGCCGTGGCTCAAACCGTCAAAGACCGATTCGAAGTGGAACCGTTCGTAAAACTGCCCAACGATGTGTATCTTAACGGCAAAAAAATTTGCGGAATTCTGACGGAAAATATAATCGCGGGCGAAGTGAAATCATCGGTGATCGGGATTGGCGTGAATACCAATATCGGGGCGTTTCCGGCGGAATTGGCGAATGCGACTTCGCTTGAGATCGAACTGGGCGAGACCATTGACAATAATCAAATTTTAGAGCATAGTATAAGCCAGTTGCAACAGATATTTAAAACGATCAGCTAATAAAATTTTAATTAATTACAATGAATTTTGAAAAAGAAATCGAACAATTAAACAAAAACTTGGAGGGGTTGGAAAACTCCGAATTGATCGAAAAGCAGCATCAAAAAGGGAAGATGGCGGCGCGGGAAAGGATTGCCGCGCTGATTGATCCGGAAACATTCGTGGAGTTTGATCCGTTCGCGGAAACAAGATTTTCCCGTTTTGGGTTGGACAAAAAGAGAGCCGCGGGCGACGCGGTGATCGCCGGTTTTGGCAAAATCAACAACCGGCCGGTTTGCGTTTACAGCCAGGATTTTACCAAGGTGGGCGGCGGTTCGTTGGGCGAAATGCACGGCAAAAAAATTATTAAAGTGATTGATCGGGCGCGCAAGATCGGTTGTCCGATAATCGGTATCATTGATTCGGGCGGCGCGCGGATTCAGGAAGGCATCGCCAGTCTGGACGGTTACGCGGGGATATTCAACGCGATGGTCAAGGCTTCGGGGGTGGTGCCGCAAATCAGCGTTATCGTCGGGCCGTCGGCCGGCGGCGCGTGCTACGCGCCGGGATTGTCGGATTTTGTTTTTATGGTCGACGGCATTTCGCAAATGTTTATCACCGGGCCGGAAGTGATTAAAAAGGTTACCGGCGAGGAGGTATCGTTCGACGCGCTGGGGGGAGCCAACGCTCATTGCGCCAAAAGCGGTTGCGCCCAATTCCGCTGTGCCGGCGAGAAAGACTGTTTTGCCGGCGTTAAAAAACTTCTGGGTTATTTGCCGCAGAACAATATGGATGACGCGCCGCGGTCAAAAAGCATTTTGGCGGAGCTGTTCGAAAAAGAGGACAATGCCAAACTCTTAGACATTGTTCCCGAAGACGGCGGCAAAGGCTATGATATGAAAGCGGTGATCGAAGAGATCTTCGATAAAAATTCATTTTTTGAGATCCAGCCGGAATTTGCGGTTAACGCGATCGTTGGTTTGGCCCGTTTGGGCGGTTATGTCACGGGCGTGGTGGCCAACCAGCCCAAAACGATGGCCGGAGTTTTGGATATTGATTCTTCGGACAAAATCGCGCGGTTTGTGCGGTTGTGCGACTCCTTTAACATCGCATTGGTCAATTTGGTTGATACTTCCGGATATCTTCCCGGCGCCAATCAAGAACACAACGGGATTATTCGCCATGGCGCCAAAGTTTTGTACGCTTATGCCGAAGCCAGCGTGCCCAAGATCAGCGTGATTATCCGCAAGGCGTTTGGCGGCGCGTATATTGCCATGGCCAGCCGCGCTTTGGGTTACGATTGCGTTCTTGCCTGGCCGGGGGCGCAGATCGCGGTGATGGGGCCGGAACAGGCGGTGGGAATTATTTACCGCCGCGAATTGGCGGAGCGCAATGACGCGCCCAAATTCGAGCAGGAAAAAATCAACGAAATGAAACTGCTGAACAGCGCTTTCGAAGCGGCGAAAATGGGCCAGGTGGATATGGTAATCAATCCCAAAGATACCCGTTCGATTCTGACCAAATTGCTGGAATCGTTATTAACCAAGCGCGAAGAGAAGATTCAGCGCAAGCACGGGAACACCCCGCTGTGAATTTGGGAAGTCGCACCTTGCTGATTACGGCAAGGTGCGACCTCTATAAACTGAATATGAACCAAACCTCAAACAAAATTAAAATTCCCATTAAAACAAAAACAGCCTTTATGAGTTTTTTAATTGGTTTGATTCCGGCAATGTGTCTAATGGAAGTTGTTAGCTAGGGATGGCGACTTGACAAAGTAGTTTGTATTTGTATATAATCATAATATACAATGAATGAATTTGATTTTAGCGATATCCAGGGATTTGATTGGGATAGCGGCAATATTGATAAAAATTGGACAAAACACAAAGTTTTGTTTTGGGAATGCGAGGATGTCATTTAATAATAGTAATGTCATAGTACGGTGATAATAGAAATGTCATACCTCGCGGTATGATGGGATTAATAAATTAATCCCATCAACCATGGAAAAAGAAATTATTGGTATGACGCAAAAAGATTTAGCCAAGTATCAAGTGATCAAGAATTTGATTGCCAAATTGATCAACGGCACGGACGCGGCCAAGCAATTATCTCTGTCGGTAAGGCAGGTAAAGCGTTTGAAGGCAAGAACAATCGCCAATGGCGCCAAAGGCATCATTCACAAATTAAGAGGCAGGGAAAGCAACCACAAAACCGATCCGGCATTGTATCAAGAAGCCAAAGATATAATTGAAACAAATTACCCTGATTTCGGTCCCGTATTCGCCCATGAAAAGCTGGTGGAAATCCATCGTCTGGATATCGGCCCGGCCGCCACGCGAAACTTGATGATCAAAGAAAAAATCTGGATTCCCAAAAAACGAAAGCGCAACAAACAATATCGCTCCCAAAGGGAACGCAAGGACAGTTTCGGCGAGATGATCCAGTTTGACGGTTGCTACCATTTCTGGTTTGAAGGTCGCGGCGGGGAATTTTGCCTGCTCTCCGGCATTGACGATGCCACCGGCAAGCCGGTCAAGCTCAAACTCGGCACAAGCGAAGGCATTCAAGATGTCTTTGCCTACTGGAAGGAATACATTCAAAAATACGGCAAGCCGATTGCCATCTACTTGGACAAATTCAGCACTTACAAAATCAACCACAAGAACGCCAAAGACAATCATGAGCTGTTAACGCAATTTCAAAGGGCTTGCAAAGAATTGGATATTGCCCTGATCACCGCCCACAGTCCGCAAGCCAAAGGCCGGGTGGAGAATCCTTTCGGCACCTTCCAAGACCGGCTGGTAAAGGAATTGCGCTTGCAAAACATTTCCACTGTTGAAGAAGCCAATGAGTTTTTGGAAGAATTCTGGGCCGGCGACTACGGCAAAAGATTCGCCGTCGCTCCCAAAATCAAGACCGATCTGCATCGCAAACTGACCGACAAGGAATTATCGAATTTGGACGCGATATTCTCGGTCCAGTCAACCCGGCAAGTGAAAAATGACTTTACCATTCAATTCAAAAATCATTGGTATCAATTAAGCAAAGAACAGCCATTAACAATCCGGCGGCAAGAAAAAGCGCTGGTTGAAGAACGGCTTGACGGATCGCTGGCGATCAGATTGCGCGGCAAATACTTGAATTTCAAGCTTTTGCCGGCCAAGCCGCAAAAGGCGGCTGAGCCGCTGCCGGTGGCTATTGCGGCGAGCAAGGCGCGCACTCCGGCGCCGAACCATCCCTGGCGCGGAAAGTTTGCCAAGCTGGAAGAATACGAAAAGGTATTTTCTTGAAAGCGAAATTTTCTAAAAATTTTTCCAAGTATGACATTTCTAAAAAAATTCAGGGTATGACATTTCTATTATCATTTGACATTGGGAATGCGAGGAGATATTTGCCAATCGGCCGCTTTTGATCCAATCGGACGACAAACATTCGTTGGATGGCGAAAAGCGTTTTTACGCCCTTGGCCGTACCAACGAAAGCAGATTTTTATTTGAAGTGTTTACGATTAGAAATTTTAAAATACGCGTTATATCGTCCCGCTCGATGAACAAAAACGAAAGGGACATTTACTTGAAACAATATGAACGGTAAAAATAAAAAACTTAAAGTTATCCCGAAATTTAAATCCCAAGATGAAGAGCGGGAGTTTTGGGCTAAAAACGACAGTGGCGATTATATTGATTGGAGCGCGGCAAAAACCGATGCCCAATTTTCCAATTTGAAATTTTCCACTCGCGCAATTTCCATTCGTTTGCCGGAAAATATGATTGTTAAATTAAAAGAAATCGCCAATAAGCGGGATGTGCCATATCAATCTTTGGTTAAAATGATTCTTGCGGATAAGATTAAGGAGGAAATGGGCGCAAAATAATTTAAAAATATTCAATGGATAAGACATCATACAAAATCCAAATTCCCGTTAAAACAAAAATTGCATCATAGAAAATTAAATAATAATATTTATTGAGTGCAATACCTCGGGGCTTTGCCCCGGGGTGCACCAAGAGGATTCCAAAGGGGTGCCCCCTTTGGTCGTCGTGCGGGGTTCATACCCCGCTCGACGAAATACATTTGGAAAATATATTTTTGATTTGGCCGTTAGTATTGGTATTTGTTGTATTTTTACTTTTAATTTTAGATCGGAAGAATTATTTCGCGGCGGTGGAGAAGGGGAAGAATAAAATAGAGGGGTAATTTAATTAGCAGTGTATTACTAATCGCGGCGGAATTAAGATGAAAATAATTAAGGAAAAATTCAAGACGGATATAAAAAACCGGCTTTACTGGGGGAGGGTTTATTTTATCGCGGATAATCGCGCCGCCAAGACCAAGTTATTTTGGACGATGTCGTTTGAATATGTGCGGCGGCAGTTGCTGGCCGAGACTTGGAAAGATGAAGATGTGGAACACTTGCTCAACAAGGAAGTGGTAAACCGCGTCAAAGAAACCAAGCGCAAGATATTCAACCGTCCGGTGAAATTTTCCGTGAATGGAATTGATCAAAAAGAGGATGCCGATTTGATGTTGTATTTGGAAGAAAGGGAGAAAATCGACCGACATGGGTGACGCGGGCGCGGCGTTATTGTTTTTGTAATGGGGCTCACGCAAATTTTAAAAAATCTTGTGTAAAAGGTTAGTTGTTGCGGAAAACTGATTGTTTGTGGCGGGGAAGGTCGCAAGATTTTTTAAAATTTGCGAATCATTACAAAAACAATAACGCCGTTATTTTTTAGAAGAATATGAAAAAGATTTTGGCGATCTCAATGAAAACCGGGTGGGGCCATATTAAAGCCGCGGAGGCGTTGAAAGACTATGCCAAAAATAATTTGCCGGATTTTAAGATCAGGCATGTCGACCTTTGCGAGATCGAACCGGGACTCGGCAAATTTTTCGAAATTTTTTATGACATTACCAACGACCGTTTGCCAACGATTTGGGGCGCGGTTTATGAAACATTCGACAAAGAGATGGTTTCTTCGGCGTTTCGCAAAGCGAACGGATTCCAGAGATTGTTCCGGCGCCGCATTGGCCGTTATTTAAGAAGGCAAGCCGTGGACGGAGTTATTTTCACCAATGTCATCCCCGCGCCCATGGTGGCGCCGGTGTGCCGCGAAATTTATCCTCAAATACCGATGGCGGTTGTGGTCACCGATTACCATGGCCACTCTTATTATAATGTGCCGCTGATCGACCGGTATTTCGTGGCGATTCCCGAAGTTAAGAACGATTTGATCCGGGTGGGCGTGGACGAACAAAAAATTGCCGTTACCGGCATACCCGTCGGCCAGAAATTTTACGGCCGCTACGATCAAAGCGGCTTGAAACGCAAGCTTGGGTTTGGCAATGGTTTTAAAACGGTGACATTCATCAGCCGCTTGTCAAAGGATTTCGTAATTCCGGTTATCAAAGGGTTGCTGGAACGCGAAGAAAAAATAAATTTGGTAATGGTTTGCGGCGGCAATAATGATCTTTATAAAAAAATCAAAAATGAAATCCCGCCGCGAAAAAATTTTAAATTGGTTAATTGGACCAACCGCATCGACGAATATATGAAAATTGCCGACGCGGTGATCAGCAAGCCCGGGGGATTGGTGATTTCGGAGTGTCTGGTGCTTGGCAGGAAGATAATTATGACCGATCCGATTCCGGGCCAGGAAGAACGCAACGCGGAGTTTATTGCCAAATACGGCTATGGCGTGTTGGCGCTTGCGCCGGATGAAATCGTCGCGGCGGTTGAAAAGATATTGATTATGCCGCGCGCCGGACAGGGAGCGGCGCGGTCCGATTCTTGCGCGGAAATTTTAAAATATTTTGAATAATATGTCTAATAAAAAACTGATTTGTTTTGATGTTGACGGAACATTGACCGAAAACAAATCTTCGTGGGCGTTTCTTACCGGTAATTTGGGTTGCCCGGTTGAAAAGGTGGTTGAAATATATGAAAAAACCGAAAATGGTTCGATGCCGTTTGAGGAAGGCGTCGATTGTCTTGAAAAAATGTATTTTGAGAGCGGCAAAGCTTCCAAACAAAATATTCAAGATATTTTCAATAAAATCTCTTTAAGGGATGACGCAAAAGAAACGGTTGATTATCTCAAGCAGTCGGGCTATGGAGTGTATTTGATTTCAGGAAGCATCGATCTTTATCTGGATATTGTCGCGCAAAAGGTGGAAGCGGATGGTTTTTTTGGCCATGCGTCATTCGATTTTGACAATAGCGGAGCGCTCGCGAAAATCAATTACGGCCGCGAACAAGGGCCGACGAAAGCCAGACAAATAAAAGAACTTTCGCGGAAGCTGGATGTGCCGGACCGGCAAGTAATTTTTGTCGGTGACAGCCGAAACGACATTGAAGCTTTTAAGCTCACCGGGCATGGAATCGCGATTTATCCTTATGATCGGGAATTGGAAAAAATCGCATGGAAAAAAATCAAATCATTGTCAGAAATCAAGAATATATTACAATAATCGAAAGGTCGGGTATTATTAAATTCATTAATGTTTTTTAAATTTATGAAACTTAATTGGCTCGACATTGCGGCTCTTGTTTTGGTGATCGCGGGAGGTTTGAATTGGGGATTATTCGGCCTTTTTGATTATGATTTGGTGGCGCAATTATTCGGCGCGGCGCCGATTGTTGCCAAAATCGTTTACGATCTGGTTGGATTGTCCGCCATTTACCTGGCGATTGTCGCGCCCAAATTGGCAAGGCAACAGCAATAGTTGGATATTTAAAAACGGCCTTGGGTTAAGGCCGTTTTTTATGTTGCGGGAAAATTCTAGCAGCTCTTTTTTTCCAGCAATCGGATGCCAAGTTTGATGATCTTGCCGTCGCGCATCACCGCTATTGGAATTTCGTCTCCGATTTTGCAATCTTGCAGAATATCGGTTAACAGCCGTTCATTGGAGATTTTTTGGCCGCCGAATTCCAAAATGATATCATATTCTTTCAACCCGGCGAGGTCCGCGGCGCTTCCCGGGATCACCGCCGGTTCGCCGAATGTTTCGCGCACGATCAAGGCGCCGTAGTCAACCGGAAGCTTGTTGGCCTGCGTGATTTCGGCATTGAGGATCACATAGCGGATACCCATGAACGGCCGTTTTAATTTGCCGTATTTGAGAACTTCGTCAAGCATCTTTTTGGCATAGTTGACCGGGATGGCAAATCCCAGATTTTGCGCGCCCATAACCATGGCGGTATTGATGCCGATGGCTTCGGCGTTCATATTCACCAGCGGCCCGCCGGAATTTCCCGGGTTGATGGCTGCGTCGGTTTGGATCAGGCCGCGGAGGCTGGTTTCCTGCATTTTGCTTCCGCCATAGGCGGTGATTTTGCGGCTCAAACCGGAAACGATGCCGGCTGATAGGGTATCGTCGAATTCTCCCATGGGATTGCCCACGGCCAGCACATCTTCGCCCAGTTGTATTTTTGTCGAATTTCCCATTGTTAAACTTGGCAACCGTTCGGCGTTGATTTTTAGAATCGCTACATCGATTAGCGGGTCTTTGGCCAGAACTTGGCAGGCATATTTATGCTCCGGGTCGATAATCGCGGTATAGCTGGCATCGACATCGTCAACCACATGCGAGCAAGTGAGAATATATCCGTCCGGCGAAATGACGAATCCCGATCCGCCGCCGATCTTGGTTTTTTCTTTGGAATTGTTGATCTTGGGAATTACGGTTTGCTGGTCTCCCAGCGGCACAAAATAAAATCCTTCCACTTTGGAAACATCTTTGGAGACGACAATGGTGATTACCGCCGGACACACTTTCTTGGCAACCGAAACGATCGGCGAGCGGGTTATTCTTTGTTTTGGCATTTGTTTTGGATTATCGGATTATCAGCCATTTTATCACCTAATTTCGTTGCCAACAAGCCATTTTTTTGCTAAGCTTCCCTTGACTCGCGTTGTTTGTATTTATTTGAAAATTGAAAATTGAAAATTATCCCGCCGGCAGGCGGGAGGTATCCGCCCCTATAGTTCAATGGATAGAACGAGAGACTCCTAAGCTCTAGATCCAGGTTCGATTCCTGGCAGGGGCACTGCACTAATCGTGGGATTGGCGTCCCACCACAAATTTGATTTATTGAAAATTGACGATTAGCGTCGGAATGCGTTTTTTGTTTTGATAGAAAAATTGAATTCATTCCACATTGATAAAATCTATGGTACGATATTATCAATGCATAAACAATTTAGAGAACAAGCGATCAAATTGCGAAAAGATGGGAAAACATATAAAGAAATATGCGGTTTGCTAGATGTTAAAATTCCCAAAAGCACACTCTCGGGATGGTGCAAAGATATACCTTTGCCGTCTGGCTATGGGAAAAAGTTGACCGCGTATAAGTTGTTTACATTGCAAAAGGCGCGAAAATTCGCCGTGATTGCCATCCATAAAAAAATAGAGCGGAAAATTGAAAGGTATAGAGAAATTAATCGGCATCTGCCAGATGTGATAAAAAGCGCGGATACCGCGAAAATCGCGCTGGCGATGTTGTATCTGGGGGAAGGCGGAAAAAATGTAAGGCACTGTTTGTATTTTGGAAATTCAGATCCCTTAACGATCGGTTTATTTTTATCTTTGTTAAGAAGGGTTTATAAATTGGATGAAAAAAAATTTCGTTGCACAGTTCAATGCAGGGCAGATCAAAATATTCAAAAATTGGAACATTTTTGGGCGAATATTACAAAAATACCCTTAAACCAATTTTATGAGGCAAGGATCGATCCAAGGACGGTTGACAAACCGTCAAAAAAATTAGAATATAAGGGCGTTTGCCGCATTGATTATTTTTCCGCGGATATTGTAAGGGAACTTTTGGAAATACCCAAAATTATAATGGGCCTGTAGCTCAGTTGGTAGAGCGCTTCGATGGCATCGAAGAGGTCGTCGGTTCGAGCCCGGTCAGGTCCACTGCTTCGCTAAAGCTACGCAGTGCAAGCGCTTTTTCAAAGGGGTTGTGTTGATGCAGGCATTGATTAGATGACCTTGAAATATGGTTTCGTGCTCCGCCATCACCGGCGGTTTTTGTTTTATCCACAGGCAAATCACATGGTTGGTTTCCATATTTTATCTTAAAATAAGATAAAAATAATTATTTTATCCTCAACCCTGTGGAAAAGTGGTTGGAGTTGGGGATTGAAGCGAATTTTGGTTGTAAGACATAGCGGATTTTATAATTTGCGCTCCGGAGTTGGTTTTGATAAGATAAAAAAAGATAAAATTATTGATAATGGTCAAAAACAGTGGAAAACAATTTAAAGCGCGGAATTTGACCGCGAAAAAATCCCGCAGCGCGGCGTATCCGTTGCTGTCTCTGCCGCGGGCGGTCGAGGCGGCCAAGAAAATCTATGAAAATCTGGGAGCGGGGCCGCATTCGCGCGCCGCGCTGGCGCAGGGATTGGGTTATGCTTCGTTTTCCGGCGCGGTTTCGGGCAAGGTGGGCGCGCTGGTTCATTTTGGATTATTGTCGCGTTTCGCCGGGCGTTATTCGGTTACCGTCCGCGCCCGGGCGATTTTTAAATATCCTGAAGAAAATTGCGTTATCGAAATCGGCGCCGCGGCGCTGCAACCGGCGCTTTACCGGGCGCTGGTCGCGCGATTTGCCGGCGATTTTTTGCCCAATAATTTGGGAGCGGTATTGACCGCGGATTATGGGATAACGCAAAAGGCCGCGGCGATTGCCGCGGCCAATTTTGTTGAAACGATAAATTTCGCCGGAATCGCCAGAGACGGGCGGTTGGATGTCCCGGAAATCGGCGGCGCGCCGGAAAGCGAAGAGCCGCAGAATGTTTTAGGCGGCGGTTTCGACGAACAGGAAAATAAAGTTTCGCCGGCGCCGGAGAAAAATGGAGGAATAAAAATAAAATTGCCGTCGGGAACCGAAATAGCGTTTCCGAATTATCTGGCATACCGGATCTCGATGGGGGAATTTGCCGATGAATTGAAGAATTTGGAAAAAAAGATTCGGGGCGCGGAATAATCGCATGGCGGTATTTTTTGGTTTGCTTGAGGCGGGAACGATCATTTGAAACATCGGCCGGCAATCCGGCCGCGAGGGACTAATGCCCCGACGCAAGAACCCAATTTATTCAATGCAACAGTTGATGGCTTTTTTGACCATGGCGCCGAGTTTGCCCATGAAACCGCGGGGATTATCGTCGTGTTTGTTGATCGCTTCGTCGTCGATTTTTTTTATGTCGCCGGTTTTTAAAACGCCCATATTCAAACCCCAGAAGAGGGTGTAGCACTTGAAAGATTTTTCAAAAAGCCGGTAAGCTTCTTCTTTCTTGCCAAGCGTCAGTTGTTTGGTACCCACTTCCATCAGGCGGTAGGAGGCGGCCAGCAGGTGCTTGGAGATGCACCAAATTTCGCCTTCGGGTTCGCCCACGATTTTCTTTAGCAACTCTTTGCGCATCTCGCGCACTTCATAAAGGAAATCATAGTATTCTTTTTTGCCGGTTTTCTCGGCGGTAAAAAAGAAATGTTCTTCAATACCGATCAAATTCATGATGGCCACGGTCAGGTCTTGATCGCTGGACAAATCCATCTTGTCCTTTTTTTTCATTTCGTCGAATTTGGCGACGAATTCATCCAAATTTTTGATCGGGCCGGCATTTTTTGTTTCCATTGTTTATTTGGTTAGTAAATAGAAAAGTATGGTGAAAACAAGCAAAAACGCAACCGGGAAAGCCACTTTTTCAAAGGGGAAATGGGCATGGCCGTTGTTGCGCTGTTTCAGAAATTCGTACAGTTTGGCGGCGAAGAAAAACACGGCCGTGCCTTCGATAATCCCAAGCATCAATTTATCGCTGGCGCAGGAACAAGCGAATGCCGTTGGATCGGCGATGATTTCGGCGTAATGGAGCGGCACGATCGCGGACGCGTAGTAAGCCAGAATCACGAAAAATTTCTTGAACAAGAAACGGATTTTTTTTCTGTCCAGCCAGTCGATGGTCCACAAACTGATTGACAGCAAAAATCCGCCCAGCCACAAGCCGGTGATCGAGTCATCGATTCCCAGCCAGCGCGACATTCCGATGCCCGCGCCCACGGCCACGGTGCAAGCCGGACAAACCGCCAGCGTTTTCGGCGCGGCGGCCAATCCCGCGAACAAAGCCAGAAATAATGAAGTTTTTTTTAACATCGTGTTATTTGTTCCGTGCCAAGAAATTTATGATCTCATCCGATCCTTTGTCGGTCTGGCCGCCATAGCATTTGCCGGTTTCTTCGTCTTGGAGCATCGGCACGCCCAATTTGCCCATATCCAGGCCGCAGGCGCGCGCGAGTTCAACCATTTCGTTTTTATTCGCCGGATTGTTCCAAATTTCTTTTTGAACAACACCCAGTTTATTTTCCGGGTCGTTTTGATCAAGATATTCTTCGACGATTTCGCAATGGGGACAGCCGTTTCCGTAATACAAAACAAACGCGGGGGTTTTGCGGTCGTCGCCGGTCGCGGAGATTTTTCTTTCTTTGGCCAGGCCGGTTATCGTGAACGACGAAGCGACAATGAGAAAGAATAACGCGGCGGCCAGTTTTTTTGTTGCGTTCATTGGGGCGTAATTTAGAATATAGAACCAAATACAAAATCATTATAGCGTAAAAAATGCCGCTATAAAATGGAATATATTTTTAATAACGGCTGTTTGGGTCTGTTGTCAACCGCAATTTCCATTTTTCGGCGGCAAAGAATTCATCATTCGCCGCCGGATTTAGCTTAAATATGCCTCCTCATTCTTCATTCTTTTCGCTCGAAAACTGAAAATTTCGTTCTGAAGCCAATTCGGCAACAGACCCATTTGTCAATAAACGCGATTTTGGTATCCTGTAATCATATGGGAAAAAGATTTTTGCCGTTGGCGATCTTTGTTTGTTTTTTTGCCATGGCCGCGCCGGCTTCGGCGTATTTGCCTTATATGGCGGGGAGTAATTCCGGGATCACGGTCGATGAGCCGGAAATTTCTAAAACTTATTATGGCTGGCTGCAAGGCAAGCCGGCGGTTTATTCGATCGATTCGGCCAAACGGTTCTTGTTGTATTTGAATTTGTTGTCGCCGCAAGCCGACGGCGCCCGGCAGGATTTTTCAGCAAAAGTTTATAAAGACGGGAAATTACTGGCGGCATTAAACAGCGACGATGCGGTTTGGCTGGTGGCATACGAACCGTTTGCCAACGATTATTATGTTAAAGGGCCGGAATATGAAGTGCCGGCGTCCGCCGGAAATTATCGGGTTGAGGTTTATAATTCGGGCAACAGCGGTAATTATGTTTTGGCGATAGGAAAGGCCGAAAATTTATCGCCGGGCCGGTTTTTGCGGACATTGTCGGTTTTACCGGCCGTGAAACAGGATTTTTTCGGGAAACCGTGGTGGGAAGCCTATAACAATTTCATCGGCTTGGCGGCGTTTATCGCCATTATTATTTTGGTTGTGGCGATATATTTTACGATTTCCTTGGTAAATACCCGGCGCTTGAAAGTCCGGCTTGACAATGAATATGGCAAATACCAAAATAACCGGGGCGCGGGGTGAAAAAATCGCGGCGGATTATCTGCGAAGCAGGGGATACCGAATTTTGGAGAGAAATTATTTCTTGCGCGCGTCGCACGGTCCCAAAATCGCCGAAGTGGATATTATTGCCAAAAAACGCGATGTTTTCGCGTTCGTGGAGGTGAAGACCATCAAAGCCAACAACAAATTTTTGGCGCAGGATAAAGTTAATGAAACGAAAAAATGGAAGATCGCCAAAGCCGCGGAAATGTGGCTGATAAAGAATCGAATTCCGCTTAATTCCAAATGGCAAATCGATGTGATTGCCGTGGAGCTTTTGCCCGACGACCGTTCAATGTTGGTGCAAAAACTCCTCGGCCCCAAATTCAAGCTCTCGCATTTTGAAAATGTGTCCGGCGGTTGAATTTTAAATTTATGGAGTATATTCCATAAATTTCATTTTTGGAAAAAATTGATAAATTTGAACTTAAAATAAAGCGTTACTTACGGAAAATTTTTTGGAAAGTTAAATTTTGTAAATTTTTAATTTACTTTGAATTACGAAACTATTAAATCCAAATACTATTGAAGGGGTCGCACCCCTGTGATTACACAGGGGAACGACCCCAAAATGCAAAGCGTTTCGCAATTCAAAGCAATTTACTTATTTTTTTACTAAACTTTTCAGTTTCGCCAGGGTGCGGAAAGGGTGGTCGATGGCTTTTTCGATAAACGAGGCCATTTTGCCGCCAGCCGCGCCTTTTTTTTGTTTGATCGCGGCGATAACCGTTTCCGCGGTGAGAGTTGGCGAATAATCAAGCGGCAATTCCAGCCAAGTTTTACCGATGAAATGGTTGGCAAAATGCGCGTCGGAGCCGGCGGTAAACGGCAGGTTGTGCTTTTTCGCGAACGCCGCCGCGGTTTCGTTGCCGCTGAATACCGAAGAGTTTAAAATTTCAATGCCGTCGATTTGGCCAAGATAATTTTCCAGATTGTCTTTAAAGCCGCACCACAACCCGAAAGGGTGGGCCACGATGGCCAGGCCGCCTTGGCCGTGGATGCGCGCGATCGATTCTTCGGCCGATAAGTGGTCGGGGATCGATTCTTTGATATTAAGCCCGAGGATATCGCCGGATTTGGATTTAACCTCTTCAGAGATTATAATGAGAATGGGCAGATTATTTTTTTTGGCGTATTCGGCGGCTTTTAACGAACCGTTGATGTTGCCGTGGTCGGCGACGGCAATGCATTGAATCCCGCGCTTAACGGCCAGATCGACGATCTTCTTGGGATCGGCCATGCCGTCGAACGAATATTTGCTGTGGATATGCAGGTCGCACTTGATCATATTTGAAATTTTAGCATATAGTTGTATTGTATCAATAAACAGCGGTCGGATATGGATTTTGATTTTATTTTTTTAATTTCGTGCTTGTATTTCTTTTTGCCGGCATATTTTGCCAATATGACGCCGCCTTTGCTTAGGAACGCGAAGGCATTTGATTTTTTCGCCAAGCCGGTTGATTTTGGCAAGAGCTGGCGGGGCAAGCGGATATTCGGGGATCATAAAACCTGGCGCGGTTTGATCGGAGCCATGGCGGTGGGCGCGGGCGTAGCGCTGTTGCAATGGTGGCTGTATAAATTTTCCTGGGCCATAGAGCTTTCGATTCTCGACTACAAATCGGTAAATCTCTGGGCGTTCGCTTTCTTGATTTCCGGCGGAGCGGTGACCGGGGATTTGGCCGCGGCGTTTATCAAGCGGCGGTTGAATTTGGCGCCGGGCGCGTCGTTTATGCCCTGGGACCAGACTAACTATGTGATCGGCAGTTTTATTTTTCTGGAGCCTTACATCGGCCGTTATTTGTCCGGCGATTTGATTGTGTGGCCGGCGGTTTTCATAATGACATTCTTTTTGCATCTATTGTTCAATCGATTCGGGTATGATTTGGGATTGCATAAAGCAAAATGGTAAAAAATCATAGAATCACAAGATTATAAAAACATAAAATCATAAAAAAGAAATTTGGATTTATGATTTAATGATCTTATAATCGTATGATCTTATTAAGTTCATGTTCGAAAATATATTGAATTACATTGCCGGAAGATTTTCCGATTCAATGTTCGATCTGGCGTCGGCGGCGGCGATTGGATTGTTCGGCTGGTATTTCGCCTACGAGATCGGCAACAAGGCGGCGCAGGTTTTTGGCAATACCAAGTTAAACCAGACTATCAAGCGGCTGGGTTGGGATGAGCCGGTTGGCCGGGTTTGGCGCGATTTGACCATCGCGAAATTGTTCGGCAAGGCGGTTGAGGTTTGGGTGTTGTTGTTTTTTCTGATGGTGAGCGCCGGCATTTTGCAACTGGCGCAGTTGAGCCAGCTTTTGAGCGCGGCCGTAGTTTATTTCTTTAATATCTTTATCGCGTTCATTATCTTCGCGGTGGCGGTGTTTTTCGCGGATTTTTCCCAGAGGACTTTGGCGGACAATTTGGGAAAAGATAAATTCGTTTATTCCCGTTTTTTGTCCAAATGCGTGTCGGGCACGATTTGGACTCTGGCGGTTTTGGCGATATTATACCAATTAAAAATTATCGCGCCGCTGGTGTTGGCGATATTCGTGGGTATTGTGGTGACGATTTCCTTGGCGGTGGGTTTGGCGCTCGGTTTGGGCGGCAAAGATCTGGCGGCAAAAATTTTAAAGGAGATTGAAGAAAGACTTAAATAAAACTGTAAAATCCGAATATCGAATATCGAAATCCGAAACAATATCAAATATCGAAATTAAAAATGATTAAAATGGAATTCCGTTTTGGTCATTCAGATTTTGGAAATTCGATATTGTTTCGATATTCGAATTTCGCGCTTCGGATTTAGTAATTATGATTATCGGCGTTACGGGGAACAATGGTTCGGGGAAAGATACGTTTGCGCAATATATCGTTTCCAACAAAGGATTCATTCATATTTCGCTTTCGGATTTCATCCGCGAAGAAACCGCGCGGCAGGGATTGGAGTTGGCGCGGCACAATCTGCACGATGTGGGCAACCGGATGCGTGAAATTTCCGGTCCGGGGATCCTTGCCAAGCTTGCTTTGGACCGGATGGATGAAAGCAAAAATTATGTTGTCACCAGCATCAGAAATCCAAATGAAATCAAGGAACTCAAGAAAGCCGGCAATTTTATTTTGACGGCGGTTGACGCTCCCGTTGAAACGAGATTCAAGCGGATAATCGACAGGAATCGCAAGAACGAAAAGGAGATCATCAGTTTCGAGGAGTTTAAGAAGTTTGAAGCCGATGAGCTGGAATCGCAACTGTCGTCAAGCCAGCAGATAAAAGAATGCGTTGAAATGGCCAACTTTACGGTTGATAACGATTGCGATATCGCGGATTTCCCCGGAAGGATCGAAAGCGTCTATATTGAAATTCAAGATTATTTGCGCAAAGGAAAATAACAGGTTTGCCGTCCGGGCGGTTTTTCGCGCGTAATTTTCGGGTCGGGCGAAAGCGTTTGAATTAGATTTTTTAATGTGCTAAAATCAAAGATTGTCCCGTCTAAACGGGAGAAGCGTGATTTTTGAATCGGAAACAAATTTATGCAAATAATTTGGCACGGGCAATCTTGTTTTGAATTGATTATCGCCAAGGGCAAGGGGGAGCACATCACGGTTTTGGCGGATCCTTTAAATGAAGCCAAAACCGGTTTGAGATCTTTCAAAACCGATGCCCAGGTGGTTTTGCTGACCAATCATGATTACACCGCCGATCCGTCCGACATAAAAAAAGCCGCGGCCGGCGCTTTTGTCGTTGACGGGCCGGGGGAATACGAAATAAAAGATATTTATATCCGGGGAATCAATTCCAATTTCGGCAAAACCGCGGAAGCGCTCGCGCAGACGGGCAAAGAAGGCAGCGTGATCTATACCATTGAAACCGAAGAGATGAAGCTTTGCCATTTGGGGAATCTGAAAGAAGCGGAATTGACGCAAGGGCAGATAGAAAAGATCGGCAACATCGATATTTTGATGTTTCCCGTGGGCGACGGCCAAAAGATTGGCGCCAAAGACGCGCTCAAGATTGTGTCGCAGATCGAACCCAGCATTGCCATTCCGATGAATTATGAAATTCCGAAATTGAAACTCGATGCCGGCAACCTTAAAGAATTTTTGAAAGCCGCCGGAGTGGGACAACTTGAGCCGTTGCCGAAATTGACGATCAAGAAAAAAGAAATCGCGGCCGAAGAAGCGAAAATCATCGTGCTGAACCCGTAAAATCATAAAATCATAAAAGTATAGGATCATAAAATTACAAGATCACAAAAAAATAAAGTACCAAATTTGTATTTTTATGCTCTTATGTTTTTATGATTTTATGATTACCGTTTATGGCTAAATCGAAAAAATCGGATAAAGACCAGGGAAAACTGGAGTTTGAGCAAGTCAAATCGACCGAGATAGTTTCAATGATGAAGGATTCATACATTGATTACGCGATGTCGGTGATTGTGTCGCGGGCTTTGCCTGATGTGCGCGACGGGTTAAAACCCGTTCAACGCCGCGTTTTATATGTGATGCTCGAGGAAGGGTTGCGCCACACGGCCAAATATCGCAAATCGGCCACGGTGGTCGGCTCCGCTTTGGGCCGTTATCATCCTCACGGCGATAGCTCGGTTTATGACACGATGGTGCGTTTGGCGCAGGATTTCACTTTGAGATATCCCTTGGTGCAGGGCCAAGGCAACTTTGGGTCGATTGACGGCGATTCGGCCGCGGCGATGCGCTATACCGAAGCCCGCTTGTCGCGCATCGGCGAGGCGACTCTTGAAGATATTGATAAAAATACGGTTGATTTTGTTGAAAATTATGATGGCACCCGCAAGGAGCCGTCGGTTTTGCCGTCGCCTTTGCCGCAGCTTTTATTGAACGGTTCGCTGGGTATCGCCGTGGGTATGGCTACCAACATCCCGCCGCATAATTTGGGCGAGGTTTGCGACGCGCTGGCTTATTTGCTTGACGAACCCAAAGCGACCACGGAAGATTTGTTCCAATTCATCAAGGGGCCCGATTTTCCGCTGGGCGGCGAAATTTTTGACCGTCGCGAAATCATCGCGGCTTATTCGCAAGGCAAGGGGCCGATTGTTTGCCGCGGCAAAGCCGAAATCATTCAGAACGAAAAAACCGACCGTTACCAAATCATCATCACCGAAATTCCTTATCAGGTTCAGAAGTCGAGTTTGCTGGAACAAATTGCCGCGCTGGTTACGGAAAAGAAGATCGACGGCGTGAAAGATGTGCGCGATGAATCGGACAAGGATGGTATGCGGATTACCATTGATTTGACGCGCGAGGCCCAGCCGCAAAAGGTTTTAAACCGGCTTTATAAATTTACCGCGCTGCAGCGGACATTTCATTTGAATATGCTGGCTTTGGTGGACGGTATTCAACCGGAAGTTTTGAATCTGCCCGATGTTTTGACGCATTTTTTGAATCATCGCCGGCAGGTGATCACCCGCCGCACGCAATTTGAACTGGACAAAGCCAAAGAACGGGCGCATATTTTGGAAGGTTTGGTGAAATGTTTGGCCGATATCGATGAAGTGATCCGCATTATCCGCAAATCGGAAAATCGCGAGGACGCCCGCAATAATTTGATGAAACGCTTTAAGATCGACGAAATCCAAGCCAACGCGATTTTGGAAACCAAACTGGCGGCGCTGGCCAAGCTTGAACGGGAGAAGATTGATAACGAATTGAAAGAATTGCTGGCGAAGATCAAAGATTATACCGGCATTTTGAACAGTCCGGCCAGGATTAAAGCGGTGATGAAAAAAGAATTTATTCAAATCAAGGAAACCTATGGCGATGACCGCCGCACCAAAGTCTATGCCCATAAAATCGGCGAGATTTCCGAGGCGGATCTTATTCCCGACGAAGAAGTGGCGATCACTTTGACGAATTCGGGTTATATCAAACGCATCGACCCCACGACTTACAAGATTCAAAAACGGGGCGGCAAGGGTATCATCGGTTTGAAGACCGTGGGCGATGACATTGTTGAGCAGTCGCTGATCGCCAACACGCACGACCGGATATTATTCTTCACGGATACGGGCCGGGTTTTCCAGACGCTTGCTTATGAAATTCCCGAAGGCGCGCGCGTGGCCAAGGGCCGGGCGCTGGTTAATTTTTTGGAATTGGGGCCGGAAGAAAAAGTGCTTTACACGATGTCTTTGGGAAAATCGTTGACCGACAAAGAAAAAGCCGCGAAAGCCAAAGAAGGGCAGGATAACAACGATAAATATCTTCTGATTGTTACCAAAAACGGCGTGGCCAAAAAGACCAGTCTTGACGAATTCGACAATATCCGGCGCTCGGGTTTGATCGCGATTACTTTGAAAAAAGGCGATTTATTGCGCAAAGTTTCCAAAACCGGCGGCGGCGACGAGATTATCGTGGTTACCAAAAAAGGCCAGTCGGTGCGTTTCAAGGAAAGCCAGGCGCGGCCGATGGGCCGCCAAGCCGCGGGGATTAAAGCAATAACTCTGAAGCGCGGCGATGAAGTGGTGGGAATGGATGTGGTGCCGGCGAAACCCGCTGTCGGCGCCGACGGCAAGCCGCTTGAAAGGCTGGTGTTGGTCGTGATGGAAAACGGTTACGGCAAGCGCACCAACATCAAGGAATACCGGATGCAAAACCGCGGCGGTTCGGGCATCAAGGTTGCCGAGATCACGGCCAAGACCGGCGATCTGGTGACTTCGTTTATGCTCACCGACGAGGAAGAGCTGATGGTGATTTCCAAAAAGGGCCAAGTGATCCGCGTGCCGATCGAAGGCATTTCCAAGTTGTCGCGGGCCACGCAGGGCGTGCGCATAATGCGCCTCGACGAAGGGGACAAAGTGGCCAGCGCCAGTTGCATATAAATTTTGACCGCGGTAAAATATAATTAAATTAAATTACGAAATTAGCGTTTGGGGAAATTTGACTTCAGCTTTTGGGAAGTCAATTTTCACCAAACGCGGCGGTTACCGCGCGAATTCTGAAATCAAATTTTTGGCGATTACGCAAAAAAATTGATTTCAAAATTCGCTGTTTCGCAATTTAAAGTAATTAGGCAACCAAATTATTAATTTATGGTTTCCTCTTTTGTAAATCCCAGACAAATTTTAGCCGAGCGGCTGCAGCTGAAGAGGAATATGCTGGCCGCGGATTTTGGTTGCGGTTCGGGGGAATGGGCGGCGGCGCTGGCCGAAGTTTTGGTGAATGGCAAAGTTTACGCCATTGATTTGCTGGACGAATCGCTGTCGGCGGTGCGCAGCAAGGCTAGGATAAAAAATCTGGAGAACATAGAAATCGTTAAGGGAGATGTTGAAAAATTAGTTTCGCGTTTGCTTGCCAATTCATTGGATGTGGTGTTAATGAGCAACCTGTTGTTCCAGGCCGGCGATAAAAAAGCGATATTCGCCGAGGCATTCCGGGTTTTGAAAACCGGCGGCAAGGTTCTGGCGGTCGACTGGAACAAGAACGCGAAGAACGCGGCAATCGGTCCGGCGGACAAGATATCGCCCCAAGAGGTTAAAGATATCGCCCGGGCCGCGGGCTTTGCCTTGGCAAGCGAATTTGAAGCCGGGAGTTTCCATTTTGGCATGGTTTTCGAGAAAAAATGAACAAGGTCTAACAATAAAATATGCAATATCTTGAAAAAATGTTTTCCAAAACTGTCGCGGCCGCGGTTATTGGTTTATCCTGCGCCAATTCGGCGCTTGCGGCGGAGGAAACCGGCGACACGGTAACGATTACCAATCCTTTGGGCGATAAGGATTTGACCGATATCATCCAAGGATTGATAAATTTCGTTTTCGGACTCGCGCTGCTGATTTGCCCGATTTTCATTATTTGGGGCGGGTTTGAGATCGCGACCGCGGCCGGCGCGGACACTAAAATCAAAGAAGGCCGGCAAAAAATCACTTACGCTTTGGTCGGCTTGGTGATCATCGCGCTCTCGAGCACATTTGTGGCGGTTATCAAGGGAATTTTGGGCGTTGAAGGCGAATAATCAAAACTAATAAATAAATATGAAAAATTTTTTGAAGAAAAAATTGATTGTACCCGCGATCGGATTATTGATCCCAGCTTTAATTTTTGCGGCCGATACCGGCGTCGGCGCGATCGGCCAAGAAGTAAAAGAGGTCAATCTTGAAGAAGTTTTGATCAATGTGCGCAATCTTTTCTTCGGCGCGGTGATTATCGCTTCGGTATTTATGATTCTTTGGGGCGCGTTTCAATATGTCACTTCCAGCGGCGACGAGAAAAAAACCGAAACCGCCAAGAAAACCATCACTTACGCGGTTATCGGTTTGATCGTGGCCGGGTTGGCGGCGACAATCGTGAGCATCGCCACCGGTTTATCCGGCCAAGGGAGTTCAACTTCAAGCGGTTCGGAGCAGGAGGTTGAGCAAACCGAATAAAACGCGATTTGCGGGCTATTGCAAATTTCGTTGCCGGAGATTAGAATAAATATATAGATATTAAAGTAACAGTTTTAAAGCAAAAAAATGAAAAAAATAATCGCTTCTTTATTGTTAAGTTTATTGATGGCGCCCGCGTTGATTTTTGCCGCTGATTCCATTACGCCGAAAGCCGACAGCAGTTTGGCGGGAGATATTGGCAAAAATGTTAAAATGTCGGATCAGCCGCTTGACCAGACCCTTAACACGGTCGCGAATTACGCGATTGGAATATTGATAATTATCGCGGTATTTTATGTGATCTGGGCCGGTTATACTTTTGTGACATCGTCGGGCGATACGGAAAAGATTAACACGGCGCGGCAGAGAATAATGTTTGCCGCGATCGGCATTGTGGTGGCGTTGCTGGCGAAAGGTATTATTTCGCTGGTTCTCAGCGCGATTAGCAATGGTTAGCGAGAGTTATTTCGCGAATTGAAAATGGGCCGTAAGGCTCATTTTTTATTGAGTGCAATACCTCGGGGCTTTGCCCCGGGGTGCACCAAGAGGATTCCAAAGGGGTGCCCCCTTTGGTCGTCGTGCGGGGTTCATACCCCGCTCGACGAAATACATTTGGAAAATATATTTTTGATTCTTTTCATACCCCGCAGCAAGCGGACGGGGTATAAAAAGAATAAAAATTTTACTTTTCAGCGTTAATGGTTTAAATAAATTGATAGAGCAAACAAACGCCGGAGTGGCGGAACGGCAGACGCGCCCCGCCGAAATATAATAATAATGTCGAGATGGCGAAATCGGTAGACGCGCTAGCCTTAGGAGCTAGTGGGGTGACCCATGGGAGTTCGAGTCTCCCTCTCGACACCAAAGAAAGGCGGGGTGGGGAAACCTGTGAGAGTTCAAATCTCTCCTCCAGCTAAGAAACCATTGAATTCAAGTATCATTGAAGGGGTCTGACCCTTGCGATTATCCCTCGCAAAAGCCTCGGGACAAGCGCGAGGGATAGACCCCAAATACAAAGGGTTTTGTAATTCAAAATAATTTGTTATTTTAATCTTTGATATTTACATTTTGATTTAAAGAAAAACCACCATAAAAGGTGGTTTTTTTCGGATTATTCTTTGATGGTGAGTTTCTTTTTCTTTTCGCGTTGGATTTTGGGGATGCGGATGGTCAGGATGCCGTCTTTCATCGCCGCGTCGGCGCGGGAGGAATCAACTTCCGCGGGAAGGATAATCTTGCGCGAGAATGGACCCCAATAGCATTCTTCGATAAAGTAATCGCCGGTTTCTTCGAGGGGATTGGCGCGGTTGCCTTTAATGGTGATGACATCGTCTTCGATAAGCACATCAAGGTCTTCCACTTTTATGCCGGCAATCGCCGATTGCAAGACCAGATCGTTTTCAGTTTGGTAAACATTGACGGCGAGTCGGCCTTCGTTGTCCAGCCACTGGCTTTCGGCGCCATCATCCGCTACGATTATTTTTTTATTCGCCATATTTTTTTTGGGATCATTTTGAGAGTAATTTTTCGTTTCCGCCGCTTTATCTTCGGCGGGTGGCTGGGTTGTTTCGGTTATTTCATCCAAATTATTGGCGGTGATCATTTTCTTCGGCCGGCCGCGGGTTTTTTTTACCGCCGCCGGTTCCCGGCCGCGGGAGTCGTTTTTGCCGGAAATATCCGCGTTTTCGCTTTTATAAGAAGCGAAAACCGCTTCCGCCGCGATTTCTTGCGGTTGGCTTTCTTCAATATTGTCAATGCCGGCGTTTTCCGCGTTTTCCTCGGGCGCGGTTTCGCGCATTCCCTTTTGCAGTTTTTCAAGGAAAGACATGGTGAATTTAAAATGTAAATATCAAAGATTTAAATGACAATGTAAAATGTTAAAATGCCGTGATTTTGACATTTTGTAACTTTACTTTGAATTGTCATTTTCCATTTTGATTTTTTAATCTTGCATTTTTTATGTTGCACACGCTTTTCATCCGCAACAGCCACTGGAATTGGATATAGAGAGTCAAGGACAGCGACAGTATTATTGCCAGCGGGACAAACAAAAACAATATGTTGTTCTCGCTTTCCATTATAGAAAAATTATACAGGCCGTGCAAGCAACTGACAATGAAAAATCCGGCGGCCAATATGCCGATTTTTCTTTCTCTGTGGCAGAACGCCGCGGCCATATGGTAGCCGATGACTCCCGAGCACAGGGTGTGCAACAGAATCGCGCTTATCGACCGGAACAGCGACAGCGATATCAAAAAAGCCGCGCCGCCGTTTTTCAGAAGGGTGGCGCTTCCCATCAGTTGTTCTCGCACCGTGGGAAGCAGAAACAAAAGATTTTCAACCGCGGCGAACCCCAGCGCGGCGACCGTCATATAGATTACAAAATCCGCCGGTTCGTCCAGATGGCGGTTTTGATTGGCGGCTTCCTCTCTTATCCAGACGGCGGCGTATTTGGCGAATTCTTCAATGAACGCCACGGCAACGATATTCGTGGCGATCAGCGAGATGTATCCGGGCAGGCCGAAAAATCCAAATACATTGATCAGAAAAATTTCGATTAAAACCGCGGGCAAGGTTGCCAGAGCTCCCAGCCCGAAAACCCAGATGATTTCCCTTTTCGGTTCCGGGTGCCGATCGCGCCGCAGATAAAAAAGAAGCCAGAGAAAACACGGCAAAACCCCCGCGGCGAGATAAATCAAAAACGATCCCGCGGCATTTGATATGTTTGCCAGGGCGAAGAGAGCGGCGTCAAAATTAATATTCGCGGACATTAACTTCATTTTATTCTTTTTCTCTTTATTTTCAAAATTGCCGCCGTCCAAGGTATAATATAATTATGAATTTCGCGAAAACAATTTTATCTTCAATCGCGTTTTTGTCATTCGTTTGCGGCGCGTTCGTTTTGCCGGGCTCGCGCGGTTTCTTTTCCGCGCCAAAACCGGATTTTACCGGTATGCGGGCCGATTTGAGCGCGCCAATTTTATCGGGCGGGGAGAGCGGTGGAGGTACCGGCGATACGGGAAACGCCGCGGAAAGTGAAATCGATTTTGGCGCGGCCGCCGTTTTGCCGGAGTTTGAAGCGGCGCCGGCGGCGGCAAAAGATGAAATGGGCGTTGAGTTGCAATTAAAAGCCGCCAACGCCGATGAAGTTTTTTTCTATGCCCAAGGTCGGGTGCCGGCAACGGTTTTGCATATCGGGAAAGCCTTGCCGGGAAGGGAAGGGATTTGGAAATATAAATTGGATTTCAACGGACAAATTTTGCCAAACGGAATTTACGATATCCGCGGCCGGATATATCGGAGCGGAAAAATATACGACAGTTCTTCAATCAGGGTTGAGATCGACAACGAAGCGGCCGCCGCCGACGGCCGGAATGCCATAATCACGGAAAATATCCGCCGGAGCAATCAAGCAATCGTTCAAGGCCGGGAATTTTCCCGGCAGAGAGTTAAAGCCGCCGCGGACGCGATTGCCGCGAAAATCGGCAATGGCCAAGTTGAAATCATTTTTCAAATTGCCGATATTGTCGCGGCAATCGAACAGCTTGGCTATTCGCTGGAAAAGCTCGAGGAGCAACGAAGCGATATCGACATCCGTGTTCGCCGGCTTGAAGACGATGTCGCTAATTTTTCGGAAAATGTTTTGCAGTCGATTAAAAATGAAAAATTAAATGAACTGGAAAATTACAGAAACCAAATCATGCGGATTGGCGCCAAAATCGCGGCGGATGAGGAAGGTTTGGAACAAAAAATCGCCGAAAAGCGTAATTTGACCGGTTCGATTTTAACGGCCGCGGCCGGGGATGAAAGCGTTGGCCGAATATTGGCCGATCTTGAAAATGAGATATCCCGACAGGAAAAAGAAAACATCAAAGAATGGGAAACTCTTCTCAATGATACCGACGGCGACGGCTTGGCCGATGATCGGGAAATTCAGACGGGCGCCGATCCTTCAAATCCCGATACCGATGGCGACGGCGCGCTCGACGGCGACGAAATTTCCCGCGGTTATGATCCTCTGAAACCCGATGAATTCGCGAAAATCGATTTTAACGATCCGCGTTTGCCGCCGCCGTTAAAAACCGATATTTACGGAGTGGAAAATGTCGAAACGATCAAGCTCGGCGACGGCGGTTTGGGCATTCGTTTTGAAGGCCGGGCTTTGCCGAACGCGTTCGCGGCGATTTATATTTATTCGGTGCCGATAGTCGCGATGGTGAAGGCGGACGCTTCCGGTCGTTGGGCATATATCCTTGACCGCGCTTTGGCCGATGGCCGGCATTCGGTTTACGCGGTTTTGTCCGATACCGCGGGAGAAATCGTTGCCCGTTCCGAAGAATTTGTTTTCATCAAGGCCGGCGCCAGCGTCGCGCGCGCGACGACAAATAAAATTGCCGCGCCGCCGGCAAATGTGCAGGAATTCAAAAGCGATTTTATGTTTTGGGCCGTGTTTTCGATCGTTTTGTCCCTTGCCGCCGCCATCGCCGTGATCGGCCTGGCCATCCGTGCCGGCCGCGAATCCGCGAACCGGAATTAAACTATCGATCTTCGCATAATAGATTGGATATCATATAAATACAATTCGGAAGATTTTAAAAATCCTTTCATTAATTCTTTGTCTCCGGCGATCTTGCGTTTGCCGGATTTGACCGCCCGCCCCAGGGCGGGCAGGCCTTGCGGCCGCAAGTTGCAGACATATTTGTTTTTCATTGCCGCCCAAAAATATTCAACGGGATTAAGCTCGGGCGCGTAGGCCGGAAATCTCTCAACTCGCAACCAGTATTTTGTTAAAAAATCAGAGGGCCTAACCTTCTGATTTTTTAAGGATCACGAATTACTAAGACATTAATAATCTTCCCAAGGTTTAAGCCAAAGCCATATTCAAAAGCTAAACGGTATGTTCTATCCAGACATTCGGTTCAAGATAAATGCCTTTGTCGTTTTTCTTGTTAATAATTATTTTGCTCAATGCGCCTTTAATTTCATATTTCCCGCTTTTGGCAAATTTTTTGCCGGTCCAGCTTTCCCATGTTTTAATGTCCGTTTCGGTCCTCATTGATTTGCGGCAAATTCCGATAAATTTACCGCCTGATCTGTAATGCAAGTTAAGCCACGGATCAAGATATTTGCCGTCGGCTTTTTTGTTGATGTACTTGCCAAAAGGGATTTTTGGAAAGTCGGCTTTTTTGGTTGGCCGTACCGGGATGTAAGCTTTTTTTAGATTTTTCCGTTTGGCCAGATTTTTAAATTCCAAAAGACAAAGTTTGCCCAATCCGGCCCCGCGCATTTCTGGAGCAACCACTATTGACAATCCTATGAGTGTGTTTGGTTTGATTTTTTCATCGTGCTGATTACAGCCGGTGGCCAAAGCCCAATCCCATCCCTCGTCGGGGAGCGAGATAGTTTTGTCCGGCACAAAAACAGGGATGGAATTGACGATTGCCGCCAGTTTTTGCCCCGCGTAAAAAATAATCTGATAGTCAATAAAATCGGAATATATTTTATCCCAATATTGCAATGTGGCATTTTCCCATAAAACAAAATCAGGATAAGACGCTCTTGCCAGCGCGTTAATTTTCCTTCTCATTGAAGGCATTTCTTTTTTTGGAATTATTTTAATTTCTTCTTTCATTTGCTATCCATTATTTTGGATAATATCAAATTTCAAACATAATGTCGCATTTTAATGATTTATTTGTTTTGACATTTCGCGCAAGCGCAAGAATTATAAACTGTGAAGACACGGGCAATCCAGAATTTCAAAAAATAAAATCGCGAGCTTTTTCAAGCGGGGGAGCGAGAAAAACAAAAAACGCCTTTTGAGGCGTTTGGGTTTGGCGGGGGAGTTTGGGGGATTGATTAACTGTAATGTCGTTTAAATTTTCGGAGTAGTATCAATCCACTATTGGGCTTTATTTTTGGAATGCTTAAAGCATTGCAAATTTTATTTTATGAAGGTGTCCGGAGGAACGAACTCTCTGAAAGGGTCCAACCCTTTCAGAGTATAATGTCAAAAAATCCCGCCAAATGTTTTAATGGTACTAGATTGGTTAATGAATAAGAACTTGATATTAATTTTAGTTTGTACTAAAATGTAACTATAGTTAAATTTTAGTGAAATTATGTATATTAAGCGCAAATTAGAGGGTAAGATTAACAAATATCTCGATAAGCCGGAAATTATCGCCATTATGGGTCCGCGGCAGTGCGGCAAAACCACAATGTTAAAAAAGATATTTTCCGGCCTTTCGGGCGCAAATTTTATCAGTTTTGAAGATCGGGTCGCTCTCGGTCTCTTTAATAAGAACATCGATGATTTTATAAATCTTTACGCGAAGAATTATAAATACCTGTTTATTGACGAATTTCAGTATTCGAGAAACGGCGGAAAAAAACTTAAATACATTTTCGATACGCGGAAAATAAAAATTTTGATATCGGGATCGTCGGCAATCGATTTGTCGGTTAACGCGATCAAATATTTGGTCGGGCGTATTTTTATTTTCAATCTTTACCCGTTCGATTTTGAAGAGTTTTTAAGTTATAAAGACCGGGGTTTGAACGGAATATACAAAATGTCAAGCCAAAAGATCGAGAGCGGGGAAGCCCCGGAAATTTCCGCGGAAATCCACAACAAGTTTAAAAAATATTTTGAGGAATATGCCGTTTACGGAGGCTATCCAAGGGTGGTTATTTCTTCCGACAGCGAAGAAAAGAAGGAAGTCCTAAGAAATATTTACAATACATTTTTTTTGCGCGAAGTTAAAGATGTTTTGGGTCTTATTGATGATTATAAATTGGAAAAGCTTATCAAGGGGCTGGCGTTGCAAGTTGGCAATCTGATCGATTACGGAGAGTTGGGCCAATTATCGGAATTTTCATACCCGACTTTAAAACGGTATATGAATTTTTTGGAAAAAACTTTTGTAAGCCGCCGCATTTTGCCGTATTTTAAGAATAAACGCACCGAAATAGTAAAGAATCCCAAAATATATTTTATCGATACCGGGCTTCGCAATCAGATCGTTAATGATTTCCGGCCGTTTGAGCAGAGAGGTGACTGCGGCCAGCTTTTGGAAAACGCGGTTTTTGGCCAGCTGGCGAAAAAAGATTATGGCTTAAATTATTGGCGTGATAAAAAGAAAAATGAAATGGATTTTATTTTGCAATCGGAAGGCGGAAACATAACCGCGGTTGAAATAAAATCAAAAACAAAAAATTCGCTTCCGCGTTCGGTTGGCGTTTTTGAAAAATCATACCCCGATTCCAAAATTATTTTCGGCTGTTTTGATTCGGCTGATTGCCGGGGCGGCGGCAAATATCTTTTTCGTCCGGTTTATTTATTCTAACATTTCGCGCAAGCGCAAGAATTATAAACTGTGAAGACACGGGCAATCCAGAATTTCACAAAATAAACTACCCTGGGGCAGAACCCCGAGGTATCCCTTTTTGATTTTGCGAAAGAAGAAATCGAAATTAAAGAAAGGCGATAGAATAACCGCACTGCCAAATTGCTAAAAATAATTTTATGATTATTGATTCTCATGTTCATATTTCTTTATATAATGTTTTCACCCTGTCGGTCTTGCCGCAGGGAACAACTTAAGGGGGTGGTTTGGTAGGGGGATATCCCCCTACCATCACGCGCGAAAGCGCGTCCGTGTTACAATAAGCCAATATGGAGCAAGAAAAGCGGGATATCTGGCGTTGGTACCACAATGTTTCCGAATGTTATTACCACATCCAGATTACGGTCAAATATCGCAAAGCATTACTGAACGAAAAGGTGATTGCCGCAATTGTCGAGAGCCTGAAAGGATTTATGGAACGGTACGCCATTGAGATCAGCCATGTGGGATTCGACCAAGACCACGCCCATATTCTGGCAAGATTCCTGCCGAAGTATTCCGGCGACCAGGTTATCAAAATAATAAAAAGCATTACCGCGCGCGAGGTGTTCCGGCAAGTTCCCGAAATTAAAAAAGAACTCTGGGGTGGAGAGTTCTGGACAGACGGCTATTATATCGCTACGATCAGCGCACGCGGTAATAGGAAAGTTATTGAGCGATACATTCAAAACCAAGGCAGACCAAAAGATGTGAGCCAGTTACGATTGTTTGAATTGTAGCTGCGAACGCCCTGCGGTCTTGCCGCAGGGTCATTTACAATAGCAACGCAAAAAATTTAAGAGAGGCTTTTGCTCTGTTTTTGGAAGAAATGGAGAAAAATGATTTATCGGCCGCGATTATCATTCCCGACAATATTGAAAACAGCGGGAGTATCGCCGATTTAGAGAGGGCGGTTGAGTTGATCGGCGATCGCCGGAATCTGTTTTTGTTGGGCAGTCCGCAAATTATCCAAAGGGGGTCGGGCGAATTGAATAAATATAAAGAATTGTTGGATAAAGGAAAGATTAGAGGAATTAAATTTTTTCCCGGCCATGATCCTTATTACCCGATCGACGATCGATGTTTGCCGTATTACGAACTTTGTCAAAAAATGGGTGTTCCAGTTTTGTTCCATACGGGAGAAAATTCGGGTGACAGTGAATGCGCCAAGTGGAATGATCCGAAATATATTGTTCAAGTGGCTGAAAAATATCCGAATTTGAAAACCATTATTACGCATTATTATTGGCCCAGACTCGATTATTGTTACGAAACAACAAAAAACATTCCAAACATCTATTTTGAGTTGGCGGCTTTGGCCGATGAGGAAGTGGTTGAAAAAAGCGGGGGAATGGAGAAGATAAAAGAAATTCTTAAAAAAACGATTTCCGACCGGCCGAACAATATCATCTTTGGTACTGATTGGCCGATGTGCAAAATCGAAAATCATATTGAATTGGTTAGATCGTTGGAGCTGGAAAAAGGCGTTGAAGAAAAAATATTTTGGAAGAATTCAACGAATGTTTATAAAATAGGACTGTAATTTTAAAAGTATTAATTTCCGGTTGCAACTTTATCAACTTAAATTGTGCGAGACTAAGTCTCGCACAGCCGTATTTGGCGTGCGAGCGGAAAACAAAAAACGCCTTTTGAGGCGTTCGGGCTTGGCGGTAAAACTCAAATTATTTTTATGCTAGTTTGTTTTATCGACCAGCATTTTTACTTTATTTTTATCTATTCTTTGCGAATAGGATTTCACATTAACTTGCCCGGGTTTTCTTGTTCCACTTTTTAACGAAGTACTTACGATTGCGCCATCTGCAAAACGAAACAGCGGTTTGATGTTCTGTTCGTTTATTCCGCTTCCGATGAGTATCGGAAATGAACCCAAATTTTTTCGCAGGGTTTCAACTTTATTTTCGGTAGGGGCGTTTCCGGTCCATTTTCCGGTAATTATTATTGCATCCGAACCATTTTTGACGGCCATTTTCGCGGAAGTCAGCAAATCGTGTTTGGACAATAATTCCGCGTGCTTGACATGGATATCGGTGAACAAGGCCACTTTTTCGGCATTGATTGATTTTCTAAAATCAATTACTTTTTTGGCTTCTCCTTTTACGATTCCATAACTTGTTCTCACTTCGTCAACGAAAACCGGAATTCTTATGAATTGCAGGTCAAGCGTTTTGGCAATTGACAGCGCGGCACGGTAATCATTCCATAAAACGCTTATGCCTACAGGCAATCTGCTCGTCTTTTTTATTTTTTCCCCGATAAAAGTCATTGAGATTACAGTTAAAGAATCAACGACAATTTGATGCGGGATATTGTAATTATTTTCAAAAATAATTCCATCAACGCCGCCGTCTTCGAAAGCTTTAAGATCGGCAAGGGCGTTTTTAAGGGCAGTGTTAAATCCGGGAAAATCTTTATGACCCAAAAGCGGCGGCAAATGAATTGCTCCTATTGTGATTTTTTTATTCTTTGTAAAAATTTTCGATAATTGCATATGTTTGTTTAAATTATAATATATCTGTTTCTATTTTTTCGCCATCTTATAGCATGCTCCGAGTTAAATTGTGCGAGACTAAGTCTCGCACGGCCGTATAATGATGGGAAATAAATTAGCAGGGGTCGGATACCTGCGGAATTTTGGTTTGGTGGACGAGCAAAAAACAAAAAACGCTTCTTGAGGCGTTCGGGTTTGGCGGGGGATTTTGGAGGGATTGACGGGAAAATCGTTTGCAAAAAAATACGGCGTAACCTGATGAAGATTACGCGCCCGAATTTAATCAGATTTGATATATTTGACTTTAAGCTGTCCAAGAACTTTGATATTAAAATGATTTGAAAAACTTTTGGATGGTTTCCGAATACTTTTCAATATCTGATATTTTTATGAGTTCCTCTTTTGGAATTCTATGCGCGCGAGACATTTCACCGGGGCCAAAGATTACCGTCGGAATACCTGCCTGATTCATTACTGTTGCCTCCGCCAACGCAGGATAAGCCGTTTCGTTAATTTTAATAGCCTTTTTCATCGCCGCCCGAACATCATCGGGCATACGCATATAAACAGGTTCAATGCTGTTAATTTTTGTCGTATACCCTCTCAAAGCATCTGACGCAATCGTCTTAAAAGTCGGCAAATATGCTTTTGCGTCCTCAACTATCCTTAAATGAAAATGAAGTTTTAATTCAGTCGGAATAACATTTTCTTTTTCGCCAGAATGAAACATCGTGAAAGCAAACACTGTTCCGCCGAAACCGGTTCTTTTAATAGAACGCGCAAAATCCGCAAACCGACTGATACAATTCATCAGATATGCTGTTTTCTCGATTATAGTCGTTTTCGCCAACGAACTATGCCCTGCTTTTACACCCTTCTTTGAAATATCAAAAGTCAACACCCCCTTCATTCTCGTCGCAAAATTAAAATTCGTCGCTTCACCATTGATTGCGAACGCGATCTTTTTATGAGGCCGAGCCAAATAATTTCTAATTCCTTTGAAATTATTTGCTTCTTCATCGCAAGTAATTAAAAGATACGGCGCGTATTCAGTATCTTGATTGTAGAGCTTAATAAAAGCGTCTAATATCCCCACTAATGGACCCTTCATATCAACCGCACCCCGTCCAATCAATTTGTCGTCTTTAATCTTATAGCCATATTTTTCCCCCACTGGTACTGTATCAATATGCCCTTGAAGCATAATATATTTTTTCGAGCGAGATGGCTTGAAAGCAACCAAATTACAATGAGGAATATCTTGCCCATTAAGTTGAACCGAATACATTTGCTTGTGAGAAAGAATCCCGTGCTTATCCAAATAAGAAGCGACATCATAAAGGCACGCCACATTATCATCGTATTTTTGCTTTTCTGCTCCCTGCTCAGTATTATGCTTAAAGAGCAAATCTATTAAATTTTTTGTTTCTTTTTTCATATTGCCGGTGGTAAATTTTTTGTCGCAAACGAATAAGAATCCGTTATTTGACTTACCGTTACTATCAACTTTTAGTGCCTTACGAACGAACTTTCCAAAAGGGTCCGATCCTTTCATAAAAAAATATGGCGTAATCTGATGAAGATTACAGCCAATAACGGTTGTACAGCAGCTATTACATATGTGGCGAACGCGATTGCCCCCGCCCAAAAGAACAATTCATATATCACATTAATCACCTTAATAAAATTTATAATCTAAATTAAAGATTTGTCAAGTTTTTGTACGATCAATGACATTCCGGCGGCCGGCGATGTTTTGGGGCTGGGAATCGTCGGCGCCGGAAACGATGCCAACGCTTCCGCGAGCCAGAGTTATTTCAAGGTCGCACCTCGACGATTACATCGAGGAACGACCTTGAAATACAGATACTCGGTGAGCGATTATCATTGTCAGTAACCACTTACTGGGGAGTAAAAATAGCGAATTTGAAGGTCAATCCTCGGCTTGCGAGAGGTTTGACCTTCAAATTCGCGCCAGCCCTTACCGCAAATTTGTTAAGGATTGACCTCAAAATACAAATTCTCGAGGTCAAACCTCAACAAATTTGCTCCCCAGTGAGGGGTTACAATACTTAAACTTGACAAAAATGGTTAAAGGTGTGTAATAAATTACAAGCTCGGCTGCTCTTTATCAATATCAATTTAGCCGCGCTACTGGAGGCATAGTAGAATGCAATTGAATCACGGAGCATTCCTGCTCCTATCGGTGGCGTGCTTTGTTGCTTTGAGCATGCCAGTGAATGGATGCTTGCTAACAAACGGTGAGTATCTGGTAAAAATTGAAATCAATAAGTCCTGCCCTATGCCAGAAAATATGCTTAGCGTGGATGGATGGCAGGCGATAGATAAAATTACTTACAATGATGGGTCGGCTGATGTAACACAAGTGAAATTATTGAAGGCTGGGCCATCTGATAGCGTAGCCGCTATTGACTGGGCGGCAAGTGCTGCCTCCTATATGGAGAAAAAAGGAGGGAAAGTTATTGCCACGGAGGCTGTGGTAATTAACGGGCGGAATGGTATCAAAACTGTGGCGGCGTTTGACTACGGGATGAGCATCGTCATAGATGTTCCTCTCGAAGGCAACAACCTTTTCGAGATATTGGCAAGGAACGCTACAGAGGGTGAACAGATTTTTAATACCATTTCCGAAATTGAGAAGTTGAACACAACTTCTCAATAATTTTTTTAATAAACGATAATGATTTTATTTTTTGGCCTTTAAGGCCGTTTTTTATTCTTGTATAGTTGATGGTTAAATTTATGTTATAATAAAATAATTTATTATTAGAAATGGGATTAAATAAATTTAAAAATTTTTTAATAGTTATAATTTTATTACAATTATTATTTTTGGTTATTTTAGGAGTTAATGCAGAAATAGGTGCTGGCGGTGGTGGGGGTGATACTGTTGGTGGATCGGCTGGTAGCACCGATGTTGGCGTTGACGGCACCGGCGGAGGAGGGGGAGGGAGCGAGGTGGCTTTAAAGATCGCGGCGTTCAAGGCGGAGTTCGCGGCGGCTTTGGCCGCGGGCGAGGATACCGGCGCGATCATCAAGGCGTTGAATGATTATCTTGCTTCGCCCGAGGCGCAGAAATACGCCGAAACCAATCCGGAATTCGCGCAGGCCGTGGGCAATTTGCGGGCGCACAGCGCCGGCGGCAACGAAAACCGATTGTCCGGAGACATCTTTGATCTTGCCGGAAGCGTGGCGGGGAATGCCAATGTGAATACGAATGTGAACGCCAATGTCAATGTCAATGTGAATGCCGATACAAATGCGAATACAAATGTAAGTGCCAATGCCAATGTGGATGTGAATGAGGGGACAAACACAAATACAAATACAAACAACAACGGGACGCCAAACGGCACGGTTGGTTCGCCGGGAACCGGGGGTTCGCCCGCGGCCAACTTGGGGAATTCTCCGGAAAACACGAACGAAGATTCAAATCAATCAACGCAACTCGTCCAATCTTCCGATGGTCTGACGCCATGCGTGGGGAGCGGTTGCGCCCGCCGCGCGGATTCGGTTTCAAACAATGGCATTCCGGCGGCCGGCGATGTTTTGGGGCTGGGAATCGTTGGCGCCGGAAACGATGCCAACGCTTCCGCGACCCAGAGTTATTTCAAGGTCGCACCTCGACGATTACATCGAGGAACGACCTTAAAATACAGATACTCGGTGAGCGATTATCATTGTCAAGCTTGACAGAAACAGGGTATATGGTGTACTATAGTAATAGTAAAAAGAGCGGCGATCTTTAAAAACTAAATCACTAAGTTTTAGTAAAAAGATTACCGCGGGATTAGGTGGGGAAAATGAAGTTTATGAAGTTGGTATGGGTAATGTTACCCTTTGTGATGCTAATGTTGTGTTCTGCGACAACAGTGGACTATAGCAACATCGAAAGAGGACCATTGATAGAAACTCATAAAATCAAGCTTGAAAACGGTCCTATCAACCTAAGTTTCGATCTCGGGGATGAGGTAGTGACTTCCCTTGGTCATTACACATCCAAGAATAAGATAACAGGCAATGCCGATGCAAGGACGGTCATCTTTAGGGATGATGTTAATCGAGTTATTGGCGATGTTGAGATATTAGTCTATGACCGGTTAATAGATGATCCTGTCTTAGTTGATGAGCAGTGCATGGAGAAACTAGTCGAAGTTGCGGGCGGAAAGGATATCTCCGTGAATGTAACTAATATTCTTTTTGCCGGGCAATTTCCAGCGGTGAAACATCTCGTAAGTCGAGATCCATGGTTGAACCAACCGGGATATTATGTTTCGATCAAAGTTGCCAAGAATGTTATGGTAAATGTTCTTGGCGATCCAGATTCATTTGAAAGAATGAATCAAACAATGGAATTCGGAGGAGTTGACTTATAACTCCTCCCAAATTTATTTTATAGATTGGTTGTATGTATAATTAGCGGCATCGGCCGTTTTTTGTTTTTAAATTGTGTTATAATAAAATAATTTACTTTTTTACAGGAAAAATCATGAGAATTATTGATTTTAAACACTGTTCTTCTTTTTTAATTTTGCCGTTATTTTTCATTGTATTATTTTTTGGTTTTTTAGTATCTAACCAAAACATTTGTGCACAATTTGGAGATGCTGGCGATGGTTCAAGCGGCGGTAGCGTCGATATCAGCGTTGACGGTACCAGCGACGGAGGAGGAGGGGGGAGCGAGGTGGCTTTAAAGATCGCGGCGTTCAAGGCGGAGTTCGCGGCGGCTTTGGCCGCGGGCGAGGATACCGGCGCGATCATCAAGGCGTTGAATGATTATCTTGCTTCGCCCGAGGCGCAGAAATACGCCGAAACCAATCCGGAATTCGCGCAGGCCGCGGGTAATTTGCGGGCGCACAGCGCCGGCGGCAACGAAAACCGATTGTCCGGAGATATTTCCGATCTTGCCGGAAGCGTGACGGGGAATACCAATGTGAATGTAAATGCCAATGTCAATGTCAATGTGAATGCCGATACAAATGTGAATACAAATGTAAGTGCCAATGCCAATGTGGATGTGAATGAGGGAACAAACGCAAACGCAAACGCAAACACAAACACAAATACAAACACAAATACAAACACAAATACAAACACAAATACAAACAACAGCGGGACGCCAAACGGCACGGTTGGTTCGCCGGGAACCGGGGGTTCGCCCGCGGCCAACTCGGGAAATTTTCCGGAAAACACGAACGAAAATTCAAACCAACCAACGCAACTTGTCCAATCTTCCGATGGTTTGACGCCGTGCGCGGGGAGCGGTTGCGCCCGCCGCGCGGATTCGGTTTCAAGCGATGGCATTTTAACCGTTGGCGATGTTTTGGGGCTGGGAATCGTTGGCGCCGGAAACGATGCCAACGCTTCCGCGACCCAGAGTTATTTTCCTTTGCCGGTCTATGCCGGTTCTTTCGCGCTTAACGATAGCGGCGGCGCGCAGTCGGAATCCGCGGGAGCAAGAACCGATGTTGCCGCAAACCAGATTTTGCCGTTGTCGGCTGCGGATTTTCAAATCATCAGCCCGGCGGGCATGCCGCTGGCGATCGCGGCAAACCAGACTTCGATCGATCTGCAGGTTTCGGCTCCCGGCGCCGACAGCGTGTATTTTTATCTTGAAGGCGGATCGCTGCCCGCGGCATTGTATTTGGGCGCGGCGGTTGTCGATGCCGGCGGTATTTGGAAATACAAAATAGATCTCAATACCCGTCCTTTGCCAAACGGCGATTATCGGCTTTGGGCGCAGATCAACCAGAACGGCGCGGCTTTCCGCACTGAAAAAAATCCGTTAATCATTGATATTGTCGTGGCGGTTGACCGGGTCGGCATCGATAATCTCGGCCGGCTTTTTTTTCAAAACAAAGATGTCACCGCGGCCGGAAAGAAAAATGTCGAGCAGGCGATAATCGAGACGGTCAAAAAAGCGGTTGCGGAATTCGGCGGCGACAAGATCAAAATCGAAGAAATCATCCGGCGGATCGCCGCGGCAGTCGGTGAAATCGTCCGGCTCAACGACTCGCTGGCCGACAAGACCGTCCGTTTGCAAACTTTGAACGGCCGGATCGAAAAACTTAAAACCCAGATCGCGGATTTGCCGCAAAATGCCATTGAATTGATCAGAAGCGACAAAACGCGCGAACTTGGCGATTTGCAAGATCAAGCAAGCCGGCTTGAATCCGAAATATCGGATACCAACGCCGCGATCGACCAAAAGAAAAAAGAAAAGGACGCGCTTGCCGGCGAGATTCGGGCATTGTTTAAGGGGCGGGGCGACGAAAGCCGCGCGCAAAAGGTATTGGATGATTTTGAAAACGAAATTTCTCTTCAAGAAGCCGCGATTCGGCAAAGCGAGGCGGTGTTGCTGAAAGACACCGACGCCGACGGTTTGTATGACGAGCGGGAAATCGCGCTGGGCGCCGATCCGCTCAATCCCGACACCGACGGCGACGGCATTCTTGACGGCGACGAAGTCGCCAACGGTTATGACCCGCTGAAACCCGATAATTTCGCTTCAATCAAATACCACGACCCGCAAACATCCGCGCCCAAAAAAACCGATATTTACCGTTTTGATGAAATTGATCCGGTAAGCACGGTAACGCTTTCCGGCGGCAAAACCGGCATTCGTTTCAAAGGCTGGGGCTTGCCTAATTCCTATGTTACATTGTTTATCTTTTCTTCGCCGGTGATCGTGGTGGTTAAAACCGACGATCAGGGGCGCTGGACCTACACTCTGGACAAACCTTTGGATGACGGCCGGCACAGCGTCTACGCGGCGCAGACCGACAGTTCCGGCCGGATCGAAGCGCGCTCGGAAGTATTGGTGTTTGCCAAAAACGGCGATGCCGTCGCCAGAGCGGTTGCCGATCAGGAAGAGGAGGTTTCGGCGACCGGCAGGTTAAAAAACGATTTCAGCCTGGCGATCGCGATCGCGATTGCGCTCGCGCTTTCCGCCGCGCTGTTTATTATCGGAGCGTTCGCGGCGCGGGCGCGCAAGGGGGAGCAAAACCGCACCGGAACGCTCGCGTAGACAGAATGCAAAATTTTTCCAAATTCACAAGCTGGCCGCTTTGCGGCCGGTTTGTGTTGGCTGCGGCAACAAACCCATAATGTATAATAAATCAAACAGCCTTGTAATTTTTATCCAGATGAATTTTAAATTGCCGAATTTTTCAATATTGTCTTTCTTGTTGTTTTTTTTATTCACAACCCCGGGAACGGCAAAGGCGGAAATTTATTCCTGCGATTATTTAAAAGGAGAGCAAGTGTGCACGATATGGGACGGAACATCTCCGGGGAGTGCGGATTTGAAAAATGTGATTAAAAAAGATGTTCTGATTGATGTTATTGGCGGGTTCCGGGTTAATATGGCGAAGCTGTTCGAGGCCGGCGTGTATCCGGCCAATCAAATTTCAGGATTAAGTTTGTTTCTCAATATGGAAATTGTTCGGAATTATGCCGATATCAATCAAAATTTTCGCGCCGCGGTTGCTTCGTATGAAGCGGTTGTCGGCCAAAGGGATATGGAAGCCGTTTACAGCCGTATCGCGGATATGATCCGCGCCGCCGAAAATGAAACGGCGGATGCTGCGGATGTTTGGATTCCCGATCCCGATTGCGGCCCTTATACTTTTTGGGAAAATGGCAGTCAGCATAACTGTAACAGCTGTGTTCAGGGAAACTGCTATGATCCTACCGATTGCGGCGTGATTACTTATTGGAGCAACGGTCATCGAGTTTCTGTTGATACTTGCGATGCGGGAGACGGCGAATCGGTGGAACAACGCGTTGCCCGGTTCAAAGAAGATTTTGAAAAAACTTTGGCCGCCGGCGGGGATATTGGCGCGATCATCAAGGCGTTGAATGATTATCTTGCTTCGCCCGAGGCGCAGAAATACGCCGAAACCAATCCGGAGTTCGCGCAGGCCGCGGGGAATTTGCGGGCGCACAGCGCCGGCGGCAACGAAAACCGATTGTCCGGAGACATCTTTGATCTTGCCGGAAGCGTGACGGGGAACGCCAATGTGAATGCCGATACAAATGTGAATACAAATGTAAGTGCCAATGCCAATGTGGATGTAAATGAGGGAACAAATACAAATACAAACAACAACGGGACGCCAAACGGCACGGTTGGTTCGCCGGGAACCGGGGGTTCGCCCGCGGTCAACTCGGGGAATTCTCCGGAAAACACGAACGAAAATTCAAATCAATCAACGCAACTCGTCCAATCTTCCAATGGTCTGACGCCGTGCGCGGAGAGCGGTTGCGCCCGCCGCGCGGATTCGGTTTCAAGCGATGACATTCCGGCGGCCGGCGATGTTTTGGGGCTGGGAATCGTCGGCGCCGGAAACGATGCCAACGCTTCCGCGGCCCAGAGTTATTTTCCTTCGCCGGTCTATACCGGCTCCGGCGCGCCTAACGGCAACAACGGCGCGCAGTTGGAATCCGCGGGAGCAAGAACCGATGTTGCCGCAAACCAGATTTTGCCGTTGTCGGCTGCGGATTTTCAAATCATCAGCCCGGCGGGCTTGCCGCTGGCGATCGCGGCAAACCAGACTTCGATCGATCTGCAGGTTTCGGCTCCCGGCGCCGACAGCGTGTATTTTTATCTTGAAGGCGGATCGCTGCCCGCGGCATTGTATTTGGGCGCGGCGGTTGTCGATGCCGGCGGTATTTGGAAATACAAAATAGATCTCAACACCCGTCCTTTGCCAAACGGCGATTATCGGCTTTGGGCGCAGATTAACCAGAACGGCGCGGCTTTCCGCACTGAAAAAAATCCNNTNATCATTGATATTGTCGTGGCGGTTGACCGGGTCGGCATCGATAATCTCGGCCGGCTTTTTTTTCAAAACAAAGATGTCACCGCGGCCGGAAAGAAAAATGTCGAGCAGGCGATAATCGAGACGGTCAAAAAAGCGGTTGCGGAATTTGGCGGCGACAAGATCAAAATCGAAGAAATCATCCGGCGGATCGCCGCGGCAGTCGGTGAAATCGTCCGGCTCAACGACTCGCTGGCCGACAAGACCGTCCGTTTGCAAACTTTGAACGGCCGGATCGAAAAACTTAAAACCCAGATCGCGGATTTGCCGCAAAATGCCATTGAATTGATCAGAAGCGACAAAACGCGCGAACTTGGCGATTTGCAAGATCAAGCAAGCCGGCTTGAATCCGAAATATCGGATACCAACGCCGCGATCGACCAAAAGAAAAAAGAAAAGGACGCGCTTGCCGGCGAGATTCGGGCATTGTTTAAGGGGCGGGGCGACGAAAGCCGCGCGCAAAAGGTATTGGATGATTTTGAAAACGAAATTTCTCTTCAAGAAGCCGCGATCCGGCAAAGCGAGGCGGTGTTGCTGAAAGACACCGACGCCGACGGTCTGTATGACGAGCGGGAAATCGCGCTGGGCGCCGATCCGCTCAATCCCGACACCGACGGCGACGGCATTTTGGACGGCGACGAAGTCGCCAACGGTTATGACCCGCTGAAACCCGATAATTTCGCTTCAATCAAATACCACGACCCGCAAACATCCGCGCCCAAGAAAACCGATATTTACCGTTTTGATGAAATTGATCCGGTAAGCACGGTAACGCTTTCCGGCGGCAAAACCGGCATTCGTTTCAAAGGCTGGGGCTTGCCTAATTCCTATGTTACATTGTTTATCTTTTCTTCGCCGGTGATCGTGGTGGTTAAAACCGACGAGCAAGGGCGCTGGACCTACACTCTGGACAAACCTTTGGATGACGGCCGGCACAGCGTCTACGCGGCGCAGACCGACAGTTCCGGCCGGATCGAAGCGCGCTCGGAAGTATTGGTGTTTGCCAAAAACGGCGATGCCGTCGCCAGAGCGGTTGCCGATCAGGAAGAGGAGGTTTCGGCGACCGGCAGGTTAAAAAACGATTTCAGCCTGGCGATCGCGATCGCGATTGCGCTCGCGCTTTCCGCCGCGCTGTTTATTATCGGAGCGTTCGCGGCGCGGGCGCGCAAGGGGGAGCAATAAAATGCCATTCCCGGCGAGGGATTATGTTGTAATTTTTTACCGGGATTTTGTATTTAAGAGTCTATACCCTGTTGCCTGTCCCGAGTATCCCCGAGGGATAATCAACAAGGGTTAGACCCTTGTAAGAAGGATCCGAGGTGAATTTCAAGGGACTAACCCTCGTATTAACGAGGGATAGACCCTTGAAATGCCATTCCCGGCGAGGGATTATTTTTTGTCATTTTTCTGTTTGTTTTCTTTGAAATAAGTTATAATTAAAAATATATTCGACAATTCAAATGCCGCTTGATTTTAAAAATAAATTTTTGAATCGCGCCGGGAAATTTCAGACTATTTTAATTTTAGCGGTGTTGTTGACCGCCGGATTTTCTTTTTTTAAAACATTCGGTTCGATTGATTTCATTCGGGCCCAAGATTCTTTTGGCGGCGATTCCGGTTTTCTCGATTCGGGTTCGACCGGCGAGGGCGGCGAATTGAGCGAACGGGAGAAAGCGATAAAGGAAGCGGAAAGAATAAACGCGTTGATCGCCGCGGCGCTCGCGCTTGATCCCGATGCCGATACCAGCGGATTGCAGCAACAGCTTTATGCCGTGCTCAATCTTCCCGAAGTATGGCCTTGGTCAAGCACGGAGAATCCCTCTCCGGGCGTGGGCGATGTGAGTAAAATGAGCGGCCAAGAGGCGGTTGTTTATACGAGTCAACTTTTGGAGTCTTCCCGGCAGAGCGCGGCTGACCAAATTTCATCCGGCCCCGCGCCCGACGGCAATCCGTTGCCGGAGAATATCGCTGAAAACAATCAGCCAAACCCGGTTAATCCCAACGGACAACCCGCGGCGAGCAATTTGCCGCCGGCGGTTGGCGCGGAAAACACCGAGTCGCAATCTTCTTCCGACAATGGAGATGTCGCGGCGGCGGTGATAACCGATATCGGTTATATTGGCGTCGCGAGCGCGGAAAATTCCGGCGATCAAATCGACAGCCAAGCCGCCGCGGTCGCGATATTGGATAGTCAGGATGAAGCGACGGCGGCGAATAATGATTCCGAATCCGCCGCGGCGGAATCCGTGACTTCCGCCGCCGCGGCAGTGGCGGCGGCTGATTCCGATGGGCAGGAAACGATTGCCGTGGAAAGTTCGGATCCCGCCGAATCCGCGCTTATTGTTTTGAATGAAGCGTCAAAACCTGAAACTATAATTTTGGGCAATACCGAAAAACCCAAGACCGTGGTTTTAGGCAATACCGAAAAACCTGAAACGGTTGAATTGGGGAATTTGGTTAAACCCGCGGTAGTGCCGGTGGGGAATGCGACAACGCCGCCGGCGGTGTGCGTTGGCAGCGCGTGCGAAGGCTGGGGATCGGATAGCGGAGATGTCATTATTGTTGATAATACCGGCGATATTATTGAAACGCCCGATGAATCGCTTCCGGTTTCTCCCGGAAACACGGATAGCGCGGTATTTGAGATTCAACCGTCCGCATCGCCTGCGGGAACAAGTGAGCCCGTCTTGCCGTCATTGCCGACTTCGGCGGCGCCTTCCGAAGGCACGGATAGCGCGGCATCCGAGATTCAACCGTCCGCATCGCCTGCGGGAACAAGTGAGCCTGCCTTGCCGTTATCGCCGACTTCGGCGGCGCCAAGCGTTAACGCGCCGACCGAAAACAATCAAAACGCCAACCAGACCGTTGTTGAACAAACGATATCCGCGATCGTGGAAACCGCGGTTTTGCCGCCCAAAGACGCCAAACTCACCGCGGTTGCCGGTTCGGCGGCGATTAAATTGCGGATTGAAACCGCGGACGCCAAAGAAGTTTTGTTCTATGCTTCGGGAGGTTCGCTTTCCGGATCGATATATTTGGGCAATGGGACATTTTCCGCCGGCGGTTGGGAATATCAAATTGATTTAACCAACAATCCGTTGCCCAATGGCAGTTATGCTTTTTTCGCGCGGATTATCAGGCACGCCGGCGATGAGTATCGCAGTACCGAGATATTCATTGATATTAATTTTACCGTTCCGGTTGACGAAGTTAAAAAAAATGAACTTGAACAGGATATAGAACAAAGCGGTACGGCGATCGTTGAAAATAAAAAAACCATCAGCCGGGAAGTGGAACAAATCGTCGGCTTTATTGATTCCGGTTCGCCCGCGGGCGATTCCGCAATGGAAGAGAATATCCGCAAAATTGCCGCCGCGGTGCAGGCGATCGAACAGCTCGACGATTTGTTGGCCGATAAGATCGCCCAAAGACAGCGGATAAACGATCAAATAATTTTGATCCAAAACGAAATCGCGCGGCTGCCCGACGATATTTTGCCGGTTATCCGGAATGAAAAAAATAAAAAACTTGAAGATTACAAAAGCCAATCGGTTCGGCTCGACCGGGAAATCGCCGCGATCCGGCAAGCGATTGCCCAAAAAACGGAAGAAAAAAATTCATTAAAAGAGATGATTCTTGCCGCGGTCAAAGGCAAAAGCAACGAAAGCGATATTATTAAAAGAATTGACGATTTTGAGAGCGTGGTGGCAAGCCGCGAAAAGGATATTATCAGACAGCAGGCGGTTCTGCGAAAAGACACCGACGGCGACGGCCTTACCGACGGGCAGGAGATTTTGCTGGGCGCCGATCCGCTTAATCCCGACACCGATGCCGACGGCATTCTTGACGGCGACGAAGTCGCCAACGGTTATGATCCTTTAAAATCGGATAATTTTACCGATATCAAATACCATGATCCGCGCGAATCGATTCCCAAAAAAACCGATATTTACCGTTTTGATGAAATTGATCCGGTAAGCACGGTAACGCTTTCCGGCGGCAAAACCGGCATTCGTTTCAAAGGCTGGGGCTTGCCTAATTCCTATGTTACATTGTTTATATTTTCTTCGCCGGTGATCGTGGTGGTTAAAACCGACGAGCAAGGGCGCTGGAACTATATTCTGGACAAACCTTTGGATGACGGCCAGCATGAAGTTTACGCGGCCATTACCAACAGCGCGGGCGAAATCGAAGCCCGATCCGAAATTTTGGTGTTTATGAAAATCGGCGACAAGGTTATGATTGGGCAGGAAGCTTCGCTTTCTTCTTCCACGGAAAAATTAAAAAACAATTTCGGTATTGCGGCGGCGCTGATTGCCTTTTTGGTTTTCGCGGCGGCGCTGGCGATTATCGGTTTGGCGGTAAAAAAACAAACAAAATCCAAATCGCCGGATAAGGCGGAATAAAATGAAAGAATTTATTAAAAACGCGCTTTACTTCATTAAACAAAATCCGGCGATTTTGTATTCTTTGTCCTTGATCGTTTTATTGCCGTTCGCGTTGTATGTCTACACTTTTTTTACCATTCAATCGTTTCAGTCGGTCCTCGAAAACAATATCCAGACGCAAGCGGCGGCGTTAAAAGACAGAGCCGCTTCCTTGCTTTTGCCGGATTTTCCCGCGAAAGGCGCGCAAAATGTCGCGGCGTTGCAGGAAACGATTGGCAATTTCGCGGAAGAAAACAAAGGATTCGAAAATTTAAGAGTGATTATCCGCGAGGGTAAAGACTATAAAGTGATCGCGGCGCAGAATAACGGCAATGTCGGAAAAGTGGTGAGCACCGATATTTCGCTGAACGGCGAAGGTTTGGTGGCTTATTCGTGGTCGAACGGCACCGAAATCCACGGGTGGATAAAAGAAAACAATAAAAGGAGCTGGAGAATTATTCAGCCCTTTATTGACGAGAACGCGCAGGAAGTTTACGCGCTGATTTCCATCGACACATCGTTTGAAAGCGTTGATAATTCGATCAATATCGCGGTCTGGCAATCCTATTTGTTGCTGGCGGTGATTGTTTTGATCAGCTTATTTCTGGTTTTTCAGCACACGCGGTTGTTTAGGTATGTTGTTTTGGCCAAAGAGTCGCAAGAACAGATTGTCGCCAAGGATAATTTTATCCGTATGGCCACCCATGAGCTTCGCAGTCCGGTTACAGTCATTATGGCTTATATCGAGGCATTGAAAGATGAATTGGCGGCGGTAATCACCGACGATCAAAAACAATATATCGAGCGCGTTTCCATATCAATCAAAAATTTAAACGACCTGATGGCCGATATTCTCGAGGTTTCGCATCTTCAGCAGGGGAGAACCGATTTCAAGCCCGAAAAAATTGTTGTCGCGGAAGTTGTTAAGGAAATTGTTGACGGGATAAAACAAAAAGCCGAAGATAAGGGCTTGGCGCTGACATTTGAAAGCGAAAATCCGGTTGCTATGCTGGGCGATACCCAACCGGCCAATCCGGTGATTATGATCAATGTCAATCCGGTTTGTTTTAAACGGATAATTGTCAATCTGGTTGAAAATTCGGTTAAATACACGCCCGCGGGCAAAGTGATAGTTTCCGTGAAAACCGAGCGGGCCAAGAAACGCTGCGTGGTCACGGTGCAGGACACGGGTTTCGGGATTTCCGCCGAAGGCCAGAAGCGTTTGTTCGAACAGTTCTACCGCGTGAAAACCGAGGATAATTCCGGAATTCCCGGCACCGGTTTGGGTTTGTGGATGTCGCGGGAAATGGCGCGCAAAATGGGCGGCGACATTATGCTGGAAAGCATTGAAAGAATGGGCTCCCGTTTCTTTGTCTTCTTCCCCCTGGCCAACAAATAGAGCGCGATTTGTATTTAAATTTTATGTATAGTATACTATACATAAAATAATATGGTCAAAAATAAGGCAAAAAATAGCGTTTTATTGGATAAAACCATATCGGAAAGAACTATCGCCGTTTATAACCCTTGGTGGAACGGCTTGGGTTTTGCATTGAAAAATCCCGAATTCAAGCGGGATGTATTTTCTTCGGCGGTCAACCATATTGAAGCAAAACACGGGCTTGCGTTGCTTATAAACGGACCGCGGCGCGTCGGCAAGACCACGATTATGCGCCAGCTTGTGGAATATCTGCTTCGCAAAAAAAGAGAATCTCCCGAAAAAATATTTTTCTTTTCTCTTGACGATCCTTTTATTCAGCAATTGCCGCAGGAAAATCAGGGAGAAGCTTTCGAGCAGATAATGCAATTTTGGGAAATCAAGCTTGGAAAAAAATTATCTGAAATCAAAGAACCCGTATATTGTTTTTTGGATGAAGTGCAAAGATTGCCGCATTGGGAATTATATATCAAGCGTTATGTGGATTTAAAGTACCAAATACGCTTTATTATTTCCGGTTCGGCATCGCATACGATTTTTCGCAAATCGCTTGAAAGCTTATTGGGCCGCTTGATGGATATTTCTTTGCCGCCGTTTTCATTCAGGGAATGGTTGCGGTTTCATCATCGAGAATATGCCGATATCGCGCGGGAACTTATTGATTTGCAGATTGATATTTCCGATAAAGGCGGCGTGGCCGGGTTGGTTTCATTTATCGCTGGCAGGTTGGGCGAGAAGAAAACGGCAAGGCTGAATGAATTGGTTGGCGATTATGCCAAGGATGGCGGTTTTCCGCAACTGTGGGGGATGAGCGATTTCGTCGAAAGAGTGCAATTTATCGATCTTCAGTTTGTGCAAAGAGTGACGCTTGAAGATTTGAGGCTTGTCCGGGAAATCCGGCGGCCGGAAATTTTTCATCAATTTTTGCGCTATGTGTTTGCCCGTACCGGGGAAGAATACAATCTGGAAGAGCTTGCCGGAAAAATTAAAACCACGCGCACCACGCTTTCCGAAGCCTTGCCGTTGCTTCTGCAGACGGAATTGATCAGAAAAGTGGAGCGATTTGCCAACAAGCCGGTGCGCTTGCGGAGCACCCACGCCAAGCTGTATGCCGCGGATACGGTTTTATACGAGGCGATCACGAAAATGCCGGCGGATTTAAAAGGCGAAAATAAGGGCCGTTTGGCCGAGACGCTGGCGTTCAATGTTCTGCGAAGGTTTGCCGGCATTGCCGATATTTGCTATTTCAGAACTCCCGACGGCAAGCGGGAAGTTGATTTTATTTTAAGAATCGGCAAGACATTGATTCCCGTGGAAATAAAAAGCGGCGCGGCATTTGGAAAAGACAACAGTCATATAAGCTATTTTTTGGAAGAATACGGTTCTGATAAAAGTTTCGGGATAATGGTTTGCAACGGAGATGCTGATTCGGGCGAAAATATTTTAAACATACCTTTGAGTGTTTTTCTTTTGCTTTGTTAGCGATAAAATTTATGTATAGTATGGTATTCATAAAATAATTGCGTTTTTGTTTTGACATTTATTTTGAAAAATGAAAATTGCTTTAACAAAAAACTGGCGTAATCGCCGGTTTTTGGTTAAAGTGGATTCATGCGCACCGGAGTAGCTACAGTGCCGTTGGATTGGGGGCGATGCCCGCGCTGGCTGTTTGAGCGAATGACCCGCCTCGGGCGGGGTATTTCGATTGCCATCGTGGAAGAATTCGGGCCCGAGGAATTATTAAAGCGGCTGTCGGATCCGGTGTGGTTTCAGTCGCTGGGGTGCGTGATGGGGTTTGATTGGAATTCTTCGGGGTTGACCGTAACCACGATGGGCGCGCTAAAAGAGGCGGTGCGGGGCATTGAAACCGATCTGGGATTTTACATTTGCGGCGGCAAGCGCGTGTCGCGCAAAACTCCCGAAGAAACTCAAAAATGGGGGCAATACCTTGGTTGGGAAGAAAGCAAAACCAACGGGCTGGTGAATGCCAGCAAAATGGCGGCCAAAGTTGATTCAAGTTTGATTCAAGACGGATTTTCAATTTACGCGCACAATTTGCTGTTCACGAATTCCGGCAAGTGGGCCGTGATCCAGCAGGGGATGAATGCGGATGTTCAGAAAGCGCGGCGGTATCACTGGCTGTCCGATGGCGTTGATGACTTTACCGAGGAGCCGCATTCGGGAATCGCCAGCGACGCGCGGTTGGCTCCCTTGAATTTAACGGCAAAAGAGAGCAAACAAAACAAAGAAATTTCTTCGGATATGGTGAAACTTGAACCGGCGGCGTTTTTGAAAAACTTTCAAAGCGCGGCGCGAAAAGTTTCAAAAAATATGCCGGCGGTTTCCAGTCCCGTCGGTAAAAGTTTGGGAAGCCAAGGCCGGTTGCCCGGATTTACCGATATGGAGCTGAATGATGTGGAGTTCCACTGGCATCCGGTCGTCGCGGAAAAGTTTGATATAAAACGGTTGAAAAAGACAATCGAAAAAGCGCATTTTTCCGCGCCGGATAACTTTGCCGCTTTGCTGTCCGGCGAAGGTATCGGTCCGAAAACCATCCGGGCGCTGTCGCTGGTGGCCGAAATTGTTTACGGCGCCAAGCCGTCCTATGAAGACCCGGCCAGATATACATTTGCCGTGGGCGGCAAGGATGGCACGCCGTTTCCGGTTGACCGCGCGACCTATGACCGCACTTTGTCCGCGATTGAAAAAGGCATTAAACAGAGTAAAATGAACCAAGGAGAGATTGACAAGGCTAAGGAGAGGCTGGAGACAATTACTTACCCGATGAAAAATGACAGTGCAAAATGTCAAAATTTTACGATTGCATAATTTCTTTGAATTGCGAAACTAGCGTTTGGTGAAAATTGACTTCCCAAAAGCTGAAGTCAAATTTCCCCAAACGCGGCAGTAACCGCGCGAATTTTGAAATCAAATTTCCGCGATTACGCAAAAAAATTGATTTCAAAATTCGCTATTTCGTAATTCAAAATAATTTTATAATTTTTTCATTGTCATTTTTTATTTTGATTTTTACACTTTGAATTAAAAAGATGCGCCGTTTTTTTATCACTTCCGAGGCCGTAACCGAAGGGCATCCCGACAAAATCGCCGACCAGATCGCCGACGCGGTTTTGGACGAAGTGATCCGCCAGGACAAATACGGCCGCTGTTCCTGTGAAGTGATGGTGGGCAATAATTACGCGGTTATCGGCGGCGAGATCAATAGCTTCGCTTGGGTTGATTACAATAATTTCGTGCGCAAGATTATCCGCGAGATCGGCTACGATAAAGAGGAATACGGTTTCTATTGCAAATCCGCGGCGATTTTTAACACCGTCAACCGCCAGTCGGCCGAAGTTTCCAGTTTGGTGCGTCGTGCCGGCAGCAAAAAGCAGGGTGCCGGTGACCAGGGAATTTCCACCGGTTATGCCACCGGGGAAACTTTGGAATTGATGCCTTTGGGCCAGACGCTGGCGCAAAAAATGGCCATGCGCTTGGCCGAGGTTCGCAAGAAAAAGATAGTTCTCCATTTGCGGCCCGATGCCAAATGCCAGTTAACGCTTGAGTATAAAAATAATGCCGCTTGCCGTCTCGAGAATGTGGTGGTTTCCTGCCAGCATGATCCAAAAATTTCTTTGGCGCGTCTTAAGCGCGATATTATTGAAAAAGCGATAAAACCGGTTTGCGGTAAATTTATTGATGAAAATACAAAAATATTCGTTAATCATACCGGCAGTTTTGTCATTGGCGGGCCGTCTGCGGATACCGGGGCGACGGGTCGCAAGATAATAATCGATACTTATGGCAACACCGTGCCGTCGGGAGGCAGCAGTTTCTCCGGCAAAGATCCCACCAAAATCGATCGGTCCGGCGCGTATATGGCGCGTTATATCGCCAAGAATATTGTGGCGGCCGGGCTGGCGGGCGAATGTTTTGTGCGCTTGGCGTATATCATCGGCGATACCAAACCGATCGAAGCCAGCGTTGAAACTTTCGGCACGGCAACGGTTAATGAAGAATCAATCGAAAAAGCGGTGAATAAAATTTTCGATCTTTCGCCCGGTGGGATAATCCGCCAGTTGAAATTATTGCGGCCGATCTATCGCAAAACTTCCAATTACGGCCATTTCGGCCGCGAAGAGCCGGAATTTACTTGGGAAAAAAGGGACAGAGTCAAAGATTTATTGCGTGAAGTTTCCAAATTGTTAAAAAAATGAACAAGGGTCTAACCCTTGTTCATTCAACCGGCCAATTCAAATGAAAAATTATTCTTCCAACAACGCGCAAAAAGGGAAATTGGCATATCGCACGCCGAGTAGATTTATTTATCAAAAATGTCTAAACAATCAGAAGCTATCCCTTGCGAACGGGAAAAATCGGAAAGGGAAAACGAATTGGAGCAAATCAGTTGCGAAATAGCGGTTTGCCGGAAATGCCGCTTGGCCGAAACCCGCGAAAAAACCGTGCCCGGCGAAGGCGCGGTTGGCGCGGCTTATTTTGTGATTGGCCAAGGGCCCGGCGCCAACGAAAATAAAACCGGCCGGCCGTTTATCGGCCGGGCGGGCAAACTGTTAGCCGAATTGCTGTCTTTGGCCGGAATCAATCGCGAGCGCGATACTTTTATTACTTCGATCGTAAAATGTTTGCCCACGCCGCCGATCAACCGTAAACCCAAGCCCGATGAAATTGCCGCGTGCGACGGTTATTTAACCCGCCAGATGGATTCGGCCGGCGCCAAAAAAATAATTTTGCTGGGCGATATGGCTTTCAAAAAATTTTTCCCCAAAGATAAATTTTCCGATTGGCGGGGAAAGTGGCGTGAAAACGGGGATCGTGAATTTTTCATCAGCTACCATCCGGCCGCGGGCATCAGGTTTGTTAAGTTCAAGAAAATATTGGAGAGCGATTTTAAGAATTTAAAAAATGGATATAAATGAATTTGAAAAGTTGGTGGCGCGGGCGGTGGAAAGCCTGCCGGATAATATCAAGGACGCGATGGAAAATATCGCGATTGTTGTCGAAGACGGGCCGGCGAAACGCAATTTGCTTGGGCTGTACGAAGGCATTCCGGAAAATCAATGGGGGAAAAGCGATGCCATCCGCCTGCCGGACAAGATCACGATTTTCAAATCATTGATCGAGGAAGAAGCGCGCGCGCCGGAAGAAATCAAGGAATTGGTCAGGCTTGTGGTCTGGCACGAAATCGCTCATCATTTCGGTTTTGACGAACCGCAAACCCGCCGTCTTGAACACCGCTGGCGCGCCCGCAAACCTTGACAAAAATCAAAGAATACGCATCATTAAATCAGGTGATGCGATGATAATAATTTCCGGCATGTCGCCGGAAGAAAAAAGCGATTTAAGAAGGTATGGGCAGGATCTGCTCATACGGCCCAAGCGTGAAAGGCTTGGGCGAAAGCATTGGGAGAATAAAATTGAAAGGCGGCGTCGCCGGGGGGGGCGGCCGCTAGCAGGCGCGAATTCGTTCGCGCATTTTTTTTGTCATATAAGTATTTTTTAATTTATACCCGTTTTTGCGCCAGTAGGCGCGGGCGCCGATGCCGGAAATGGCGGCAATTTTTTTTGCGCCGGATTCTTCGCGCACGATTTTTTCCGCCTCTTTGATCAATTTTTTCCCCAAGCCGGTGTGTTGGGCGGAAATTGATTTTTGGTCAATCGCGGTTTGCAGGCCATAGGTGTGAATTTCCCTTACGATTGCCACCGTATTTTGTAGGGGCGAATGATTATTCGCCCGCATTGTATCGTTTTCGATTCGTAGGGGCGAAACCATGTTTTCGCCCGTGTTGCCCGTGATTAGATTTGAACCATCGTTGGTTATTCTTAACCGCAACAAGCTGAATAATTTTGTTTTTGATTCATTCTCAAAACTTAAAAAAATTTCCGTGCCGTTTGACGCCTGATAATCGCGCCGAACCAATGCAATTTTTTCTTTTGGGTCATATTCTCCTTTAATCTCGCGGCACCGGATGCACCGGCATCGCCATTTTTCTTTTTCCATATCGGCGGCGATGATCTGGCGGAGATTGGAAATGCCTTTGGCGCCGGCGGTGATGCGCGGAGAGGGGATGTCGCGGATGATTCGTTCAATACGCACCCACGGCGGCGTGATCTTTTTGATTTCTTTGACCACATCAATCAATTTTTTGTCGGAATACGGCCGGTATTTTCCTTGTTGATAAATTTCATAAAGCGGCGCTTCCGGCAGGACGGCGCACGGATAAATTTTCAGCAGGTCGGGGCAGAAATCCGGGTTGGCGAATAATTCTTTTGCCATTGCCAGATCGCGCGCCGGCGACGAGCCATAGAGATTGAGCATTATTTGGTAGGAAATTTTAAAGCCGGCGTTTTTTAATAATTTTGTCGCCCGGACGGCCGCGTCGATTTTATGGCCGCGATTGTTGAGTTCCAGCACATCGTCATAGATGCTTTGGATGCCCAGTTCCACGCGCGTTACCCCCAGTTTTCTTAATTGAATGATTTCTTTCTCGTTGATATAATCCGGCCGGGTTTCCACCGAAATTCCCACGATCCGGCATTTGGCGGTTTCGTTTTTCTTTTGCTCGCGTTCCAATGATTTTGTTCTTTCGCAATGCTTTGAGCATTGCGGATTTTTCGCAATGCTCAAAGCATTGCAGGCGGCAAAACAAGAGGCGACGAATTTATCTTGATAGTTTTTGGGATAAAAGCTCCAGGTGCCGCCAATGACCCGCAATTCGATTTTATCTATGCTGTGTCCTTCGGCCGCCAGATTTTCCAGCCGTTTTTTCACTTGGGTATGGGGATTGAACTTTAAAAGTTTGGCGCGCTCGGCCGCCGGCTCTCCGGAAAGATAGCTTTTGGGAAAACCCGGCTCGTTGGGGCAGTAAAGGCAGCTGCCCGGGCAAGGATAGGGTTTTGTCAAAACCGAAACATTAACAATCCCCGAAAGCGATCGCACCGGCCTCACCCGCAACAAATTTCTCAAGCGGTTGATTTTCAGATGGTCTAACCCTCTGATACAGAGGGTTAGACCCTCTGAAAGCGCGGATAGGAGCCAAATGTTGTTTGGGCAGGGAATTTTTAATTCCTTGGCAATCTCGCGCTTTAACGCTTCCAGTTGCGTTTTGGTTTGCGGATCGGCTTCGACAAGCTTTTCGGCGATGATTTTTGCCATTGAGTTTTCCATACCTTGAAATTATATGATTTTGCGATAAAGTCAAAATATCGCGTGTTAAAACGGATAATCATGGAAAAGATAATTTTGGACGGGAAAGAAATCACAATCAGGAGATTGGCGCCGAAGGATTTGAAAGACGCCAAAAAATTTGCCGATTACATAAACGATCTTATCGAAGAAGATGTTTATTTGAGCGTGAACAAAAAATACAGCCTAAGGGATGAAACGGTATTTCTTAAAAGCCAGATCGAAAAAATAAAAAAGAAAAATAATGTTTTTTTGGTGGCTGAAACGGAAAAGAAAATTATCGGCGTTTCGAGTATCGATCGGATGAACGGCAAGCAAGGGCATATCGGTTTGTTTGGCATATCGATCGCCCGAGAGTGGCGGGGAATCGGGCTGGGAACTTTTTTGATTGCCGAAATTTTTGAGATGGCAAAAAACGGCCTTGACCCGAGTATTAAAATGATAACTCTCGATGTGATCGCCAAAAATGAGCCGGCTATTCGTCTGTATCGAAAAATGGGTTTTAAAAAGGTTGCGGTTCTGCCAAAATATTTTCGGCATAGAGGCGAATTGTTGGATATTGTTGTAATGAATTTGTATTTATAATAATGTTGTTTATAATGGCAATATAAAATAATAATAACTAATAAAAAATTATGTTTGAAAAATTACAGCAAATCAAGAAGCTGCAGGAGATACAAAGCGCGCTGAAAAACGAGAAGATCGAGGGGGAGAAAAACGGGGTTAAGATTTTTATGAACGGCAAATTGGAGGTTGAAGATGTGGTTTTGAACGATTCGCTTTCCATTCCCGACCAGGAAAAAGCGGTTAAGGATTGCTTCAACGATACAATGAAAAAAGTGCAGATGGTGGTGGCGAAAAAGATGCAGTCGATGGGAGGGTTTGGAATGTAAATTCAATTTTCAATTTCTAATTTTCAATTTTCCCGCCAAAGGACGGATCCGCCTCCGGCGGACATTGAATTATCAATTAAACAATTTTCAAACGAATGCCGAATTTTTATTTTGACCATTGAAACATTGAAGATTCATTGGAAATTGTAAATTGATAATTGAAAATTGCTTGATTTCATGGAAATTAAGCGGATTGTGGTCGGGGCGTTGCAGACAAACTGTTATCTTTTGATTGATAGCGGGGAGGCGATGGTTGTTGATCCGGGGGATGAGGCGGAGAAGATAATCGGCGAAATCGCCAAAACCGGCGCGGCGGTGAAATCCATCGTCAACACCCACAACCACTTTGATCATATCGGCGCGAACGCCGAATTGGAAAACAGATTCGGCGTCAAAGCCAAGGCGAATTTGAAAGAAGGCGATATTCTGGATGTGGGGGAATCGCGAATTCGGGTTGTAAAAACTCCGGGTCACGCGCCGGAAGGGATTTGTTTGTTCGGCGACGGATTTGCGATAATGGGGGATACGCTTTTTGAAGACGGATTCGGGAGAACGGATTTGGCCGGCGGATCAAGCCGCGATATGGCCGCGTCGCTTAAAAAACTGGACAATCTTATCCCGGAAGGGACCGCGGTTTATGCGGGCCACGGCGGTATTTTTACATATCGAAAAGGGATGGCATTGGCGTGGCTGGATTATTTGTGAAAGTCTCATAAGCGGCAATTCGATGAACTTGGAAAAATTAAACGAAATTCTGGCCGACCGACCAGCTTATCGCGCCGAACAAGCCGGAGAAGCGGTTTTCGGGTCGCTGATCGAAGATTGGGAGCAAGCCCGCGGATTGCCCAAAGAATTGCGGCAGGAATTGGTCGCCGGTTGCCCATTGGATATTAGCGCGGAAATTTTTGCTTCTCGGGACGGCGATTCGGCCAAGGCGTTGATAACTTTGGCCGACGGATTGAAGATCGAAACGGTTTTGATGCGCCATAGCGGTTGCCAAGAGGCCGGGGCGGGCCGCAATACGGTTTGCGTGTCGTCGCAGGTTGGCTGTCCGATGGGGTGCGCTTTTTGCGCCACCGGCAAAATGGGATTCAAGCGGAATTTGACCGCGATGGAAATAATTGAACAAGTTTTATTGTTCGCGCGATTGTTGAAAAAAGAAAACCAACGGGTTGCCGGCGTTGTTTTCATGGGAATGGGGGAGCCGTTTATGAATTATGATAATGTGATGGCCGCGGTGAAAATAATGAATGACCGGCGGGGGCTTGATATCGGCGGCCGGCATATTTCCATATCGACATGCGGGATCGCCGAAGGGATAGAGAAAATAATAGACGAACCCTTGCAAGTGAATTTGGCGATTTCTTTGCACGCGCCCAACGACGCGCTTCGTTCCAAAATTATGCCGGTGAACGCCAAGTATCCGATTGATGTTATAATGAAATCGGTTTTGCGTTATGTCCAAAATACGAAGCGGCGGGTGATGTTTGAATATATAATGATCAATGGCGTCAATGATTCCGACGAATGCGCTCGGGAACTTGCGCGACTCATAAAATCGCGTTTGTCGCTCAAGCTGGCATTCGTGAATCTGATTCGGTATAACTCGACCGGAAAATACGGGGCATCGTCGCCGGAAAGGGTAAAAGCTTTTAAGACAATTTTGATGCGGGAGAATCTGGAAACTACCGAACGCTACCGTTTTGGCCGGGGAATAAAAGCGGCGTGCGGCCAGCTGGCTACGGAAGAATAGGGGATGAATTCATAATTCCGGACTCGACGGCAAAATACCATAACCATGTTGATCAAAGCCCATGTTTATCCGTGTTCAAAAGAAGAAAGCGTAAAGCAAACCGGCCAGGATGCTTTTAGCGTCAGCGTGCGCGAAAAGCCGGAAAACGGCGCGGCCAACGCCCGGGCCATCGTTTTGTTGGCGCTATATTTTGCGGTTCCCGCGGGCAAAGTGCATTTAATCAAGGGCGCGCACGAATCGCATAAGATATTTGAGATCATCGAATAATTTTCAGTTTTCAATTTCCAATTTTCAATGAATGGTTTGATTATCAATGATCAAACGAAAGAGATGTATTTACTTGGCCATCCAAGCATTGAAAATTTAATGTAAATTGAAAATTGATAATTGGAAATTCTTATGGAAGACAAAGATGATATTTTATTGGTTGACGAAGACAATAATCCGATAGGCGCCGGAGAAAAAATGGATGTCCATCGGCGCGGGATTTTGCACCGCTGTTTTTCGATAATGATTTACAATTCCCGCCGAGATATTCTTCTGCAGCGCCGCGCCGCGGTAAAATACCATTGTCCGGGATTATGGAGTAATGCTTGTTGTTCGCATCCGCGGCCGGGCGAGCATTTGATAATGGCGGCCAAGAGGCGTTTAAAGGAAGAAATGGGGATTTTAACGCCGTTGAAAGAGGCGGGGGTGGAATTTATTTATAAAGTTAAGGTCGGTGATCTGATTGAACACGAATACGATCATCTGCTTTATGGAATTTTCGACGGCGATCCGCGGATAAACCCGGAAGAAGCCGATGGATGGAAATGGATCGCGTTTGACGATCTCCGGCGCGATATGAAGGCGGATCCCGAAGCATTCACGCCATGGTTTCGGCTGATCGTCAGCCAAGGCGACAATCAGGTTGACCAGATTCCGGTGGCGCGGTTGGAAAAATACGAAATCAAAAAATTGGCAACTTATGGATAAAACTGCCGCCGACAAGTTATTGGCGCAAACGCGGGAAAATTATGATTCGTTCGCGGAATCATTTTCCCAAACGCGCAATTATGTTTGGCCGGAAATGAAATTCCTGGCGGACGATTTCTTCAAGCGGGGAGGCCGGGTTTTGGATATTGGTTGCGGCAACGGCCGTTACTATCCGATTTTTAAGGAAAAGGAAGCGGAATATGCCGGCATCGACAGTTCGCGAAAATTGATTGCGATCGCCAAAAAAAATTTTCCCGAAGCCAATTTCGCGGTTGCCGACGCGCTCAAGTTGCCGTTCAAGGAGAATGAATTTGATTTGGCGGTATCGATCGCGGTCTTGCACCATATTCCTTCGGAGAAAAATCGAGAATTGTTTTTCAAAGAAGTTTCGCGGGTTTTGAAACCCGGCGGTATTTTTATCGTTACGGTCTGGGATTTGCGGCCGTTTTCAATGATAAAGGCGAGGCGATGGAAGAGGTTTCAAAATTTCGCCAAAACCCAAATTAACATCGCGCTGGGGCGGGAACCGCTTGATTTTGGCGATTTTTTCATTGCGTGGCAAAATCGATATCAACGGTATCACCACGCGTTTTCTTTGAAAGAATTAAAAAAAACGGCAATTGCCGCGGACTTTAAAATCGAAAGAAACGGCGTTTCAAATTCAGGTTCAAGAGAGGCCAATCTTTACATTGTGGCCAAAAAGTTGCAGAATTAAGCTCGTGATAAATTAAAGAGTTAAACGCGCGCCCGTAGTTTAATGGATAAAATATTGGCCTCCGAAGCTGAAGACTACAGGTTCGATTCCTGTCGGGCGCACCACAACCCAAAAAAGGCCGAATGGCCTTTTTTTATTGAAAAAATCTCCAAAAGAGCTAAATTGAATTCAATGAATTAAAGGTACTGATTTAAATAAGTATTTAAATCAGTATTTAAATAAGGACTTCAATATGAACCGAAAAATTGAGGATAAAAATATCAGAAAACTCGCCAAAAGCGGCAAAACCTCGCTGGCCATAACCATCCCGCGCGACTTCATCGTTGAGCTGGGCTGGCGCGAGAAACAAAAAGTGGTGGTCAAAAAACAAGGCCGAAGCATTGTGATAACCGATTGGAAGGAGTGATCGCGTTATGAATAAAATTATGGAAATTCCTCAAAATATTTTAAACAAATTTATAGTCAGGAAAGATTATTTGGAATGAATCAAGAACGAAACTGCGATTACGGCTTATTTGGATTTAACCAATATGTTTCATTGGCAGGATGTTTTGGGATGGAAATTCAGGATTAAGGATATTGTTTCCCAATTACTTTCATTCTCCAACATCAAAGAAGTGAAAATTTACTACGGTAAAAACGAGTACGACAAAGACGCGAAGCTGAAATCGGATATTTTAAAGAAGCGGATTTTGGCGACTGGCGCGATTTTGCGCGACAAACCGGTGAAATTTATCAAAAAAACTCCCGGCGAAGCGTTGCTTTTTAAAAGAGCGACAAGAAATTTGTTTAACGCGGCGGTGAACGGCAAAATAAAAGAATTGATTGATCAAATCAAGGAATGCGGAATGGAGACGATAGAAGAACCGAAATGCAATTTTGACGTGGAAATAGCGATGGATATGATGGATGACGCCGAAAAAAATACCGCGGCAATGTTATTTTCAGGCGATTGCGATTTATCGGTCATACTGGAGCGGTTGAAAATTAAAAATAAGAAAATATTTATCGTGGGAGTGCGGGAAATGGTTGCCGACGAGTTGCATCGGATAAAGGACAAATACATCAATTTCGGCAAGTTCTATACCGGGATAAGGCGGTATCCGCTCAAATAAAAGCGAAAATCCCGCCAAAGCGGGACCGCGTGATTGGTAAGCAAATCGCTTACACTTATTATATAACCCGTTATGCCGGACATTGTCAAATTTTTATATGTTTTTATGTATCGCAAAAGGGAAAATTATTTTGTAAACACGATTTTCAACATTATAATAAGAGTTATGAAAGATTATAAAGTGTTGGCATTGGACGAAACTGGCAAGGCCAGTTTCAATCATCCATCCAAAAATTTTGTATTATCGGGTTTGATTTTACCCGAAAATTTCAAGTTTGAATTTGATAAATCGATAAAAAAGTTAAAGAAAAAGTTTTTCAACGACGAAGAAACATTGTTTCATTGTCGCGATATGTTGCGAAAAAAGGGGCCGTTTGCGATATTGACAGATAAAAGTACGGAAATCAAATTCTGGTCGGAATTTGTCGTTTTGTTGAATTCCGATAAGCTGTCGCCAGCTTTTGTTATCACGGACAAGAACAAGGCAAAAAAATTGGGATGGAATGATGTCGCGATATTGCGGCGCAGTTATAACAAAATTTTGGAAGAATTCGTGAAAAAATATCTTGGAGAAAACAACGGAAAAATTGTCGTGGAATCAGATTCGCATCAAGATAAATATTTAATAGAAGCGCATAACAGATTGCAATCTATAGGGTTGCCATCCGAAGGAATCACGGGGGCGGATTATAGAAATAAAATTACATCATTGAGTTTGGTGAATAAATTCAATGCCGATGTTGATATACAAACGGCGGACAGTATGGCGATAATGGCGGATATCGTTTATGCTATGAAAATCGGCGGTTGCAAAAAGCCAACCAAGGTGCAAACAATAATGAAGCGGCTGATAAACAGAAAAATGGCCGATAAGAACAACCCCGGAATTTTTGAAATACTCGTTTAGAAACAAAAAAATCGGCCATGGCTATCCGCACATTTACCGACTTTTTATACCCTGATTGTAGCTTTTCGTAGCGGTTTGTCAAGGGTATTTTTAGTAATCTTTCACTGGGGTAGCAAATTTTGCAAGGTTTCTCCTTGCTGTAATCGGCAAGGTGAATCCTTGCAAAATTTGCGGCGGAAAACTACAAACATTGGCCACTCCGGTGAGGGATCACTATTTTTATATGTTTTGGCGTATCAAAAGAGGAAAAATTATTTTGCGGACATGGTTTTTGACATTATAATGAGAGTAGAGTTTGGGATTTTGGAATTGAAAAATGATCGTAAAAGAGTTAAGGTGTAGAGAAATGCAGCCATAAACAAAATATGAATCTTTCCGATAATGAAAAACGGGATATTGTTAAATTGATTGAGGCGGGGAGGCCGCTGCCGGATAAATACCGGTTTTTATTGTTTGAGGATAAGCGCGAGGTGGAATTGGTGTGGAACGGAAAAACAAATGAAGTGACCAATGTGGTTTTGCCGTTTCAGACGATTGAACAGGTTGACGAGCCGCGGAGTGAAAAGGAGGCGCGGTTGCAAGGATCGCTTTTTGATTTTGATTCGCGCGGACGGCAATTGAAGGGGTGGACGAACAAGCTGATTTGGGGCGACAACAAATTGATTCTGTCGTCTTTGAAAAACGGGCCAATGCGCCAGGAAATTGAAGCGCAAGGCGGCATTAAGCTGATTTACATTGACCCGCCGTTTGATGTGGGCGCGGATTTTTCAATGAACATTGAAATTGGTAACGAGGAATTTACCAAAAAACCGAATGTCTTGGAGGAATTGGCATATCGCGACACTTGGGGCAAAGGTGCCGACAGTTTTATCGCGATGATTTACGAACGCCTCTCGCTGATGCGCGATTTGTTGGCTGACGATGGCAGTATTTATGTACATTGCGATTGGCGAGTAAATAGTTATATGAGGTTGGTTTTGGATGAAATTTTTGATAAAGAGAATTTTAGAAATGAAATTGTTTGGAAATATACTGGTAGTTTGGCCCCTCAAAAGGATTTTTCAAGAAAACATGATACGATACTTCGCTATTCAAAATCAGAGAATACAATATTCAATCATCTTTTTACACCTTATTCGGAGGGGGCAATAAATCGTTTTGATAAGGAAGATAATTTTGGACGGTATAAGATTACTTATAGAGATGGAAAGGAATATAAAACATATATGAAAGAAGGAAAACGGCTTGAGGATACATGGGATATTTCAATTATTATGAAAAACGATGGGGATTTTACTAACTATCCCACACAAAAACCGTCTAAACTTGTAGAGAATATAATTTTAGCATCATCAAATGAGAATGATATTGTGGCGGATTTTTTTAGCGGGTCGGGGACTACGCTGGCGGCGGCGGAGAAATTGGGACGGAAGTGGATTGGGTCGGATTTGGGGAAGTTTGCGATTCACACCACGCGCAAACGGATGATCGGGGTTCAGCGGCAGATGAAAAAAGATGGGAAGAATTTCCGGGCGTTTGAGATTTTAAATCTTGGAAAGTATGAAAGACAGCATTATATCGGCGTGAATCCTAATTTACGCGAGGAGGAAATCCAACAGCAAATCGCGCAAAAAGAAAAAGAATTTGTTTCTTTGGTTTTGTCGGCCTATAAGGCCGAAGCGTTTGACGGATTTAAAACTTTTCACGGCAAGAAAAGCTCGCGTTTGGTGGCCATCGGGCCAATAAATTTGCTGGTGTCGCGGCTTTTTGTTGAGGAAGTGATCGGCGAATGTTTGGAAAAGAAAATCACCAAAGCCGATATTTTGGCGTTTGAATTTGAAATGGGATTATTCCCGAATATCCAAGAAGTTGCCAAAAGCAAGGGCATTGATTTGGCGTTGAAATATATTCCGCGCGATGTTTTTGACAAACGGGCGATTGAAAAAAACCAAGTGGTATTCCACGATGTTTCGTATATTGAAGTAAAACCCCACTTCGCTAAAGCTACGAGGGGCAAGGCCGATTTAGTTTCGATTGAACTGACTGATTTTTCGGTTTTCTATAACCAGGATTCAATTAAGGAAGTTGAGGAAAATTTAAAAAACGGCGGCAAGAAATTGCTGGTTGAAAACGGCCAAATCATCAAAATTTCCAAAGACAAAGACGGAATAACCACGCGAGAAAATTTAACAAAGGAATGGACGGATTGGATTGATTATTGGGCGGTTGATTTTGACTTTGAAAGCAAAAAGGAAATTATCCGCGTCCCGAAAAAAGAATCGCTCCAGCCGCACATTGACGGCACGGTTGATCCGCACCAAGCCAAACTTCCCGAATTTGAAGAAATTTGGACCGGCGATTTCGTCTTTGAAAACGAATGGCAATCGTTTCGCACCAAAAAAGACCGCAACTTGGAAATGGTGAGCGTCGCCAAAGAAATGCAATCCGGGAAACACAAAATCGCGGTAAAAGTCGTAGATATTTTCGGTAACGATACGATGAAAATAATTGAGATTAAAATATAATAATATGATTGATTTATCGCAAATAAAATTTTTTGATGGCGATTATGAAATATTATATTCAGGTGATTTTAATATATACGAGAACAAATTGGTTATTGATAAAATTGCCGGTTTTTCATTCGAATTTTTATTTACAAAAGACAGCAACATAAACGGTCAATTGCCAATAAAAATAGAAGGAGATGGTATTAATAAAATAGTTAAAATATCGTTAGTCAATTTTGACAATACGCTGGGCGCAGGGACTACGAAAAAAATACCAATTATTAATACTATCGACAGCAAGCAAATCTTTTTTTCTATTCACGCGAAATCATTGGACGCAAGTAGTACATTTCTTAAGGTATCGGTCACCTTTTACATAAAATAGATGGGCAAAAATGTTTCAAAACAAACACAGCGAGGGCGCAACCATTCAGCACATGATATCGGTAGCGTTTTTGTGCCGCCAGAACAGGACCAACTTGCTATTTATCGTCAATCAAAAAATTTGCATATCAATCAGTCGGATCTTAAATTAGAGTTAATCCATTTTGCAAAAGCAATTGAAAATAAGTTAAATACTGGACTGTTGGTCGGTATTATCTCAGTATGGATTGCGATTTTCACAGGTGAATTCCACGATACTTTTGGGATTAAATCTGACTATATTCGCATAGCGGTTATTTTACTTGCCGTTATTTCTACTTTTTATGTGATAAAATCGATATTTATTACTTTATATAGGGCAATTGTTTCTTTTTATTTTTTTAGAAAATTATTTAAAGCAGATGAATGGATCGACGAAAACGAAATAAATGCCGAAAATAAAGCCGAGAGCATCATTGAAAAGTGCGAAACTAAATAATACGATATTATGTTAAGTTTTTTCAGAGTTATTTTTTGAAGTTCTTTATCTGGGATTGTAAATCGGTGAAGTACGGATTTAAATCAGTATTTAAATAAGGACTGAAATATGAACAGAAAAATTGAGGAGAAAAATGTTCGCAAGTTGGCCAGTCAAATAATTGAAGCAAGGATATGGAAAAAAAAGAATTAATAGAAAATATCTTGAATATTCCTTCGGAAACGCGAACGCTGGAATTCAAACGGCTTGGCGCAAGCAGAAATGATTGTGTCGATAAAACATTAGAATCCATCGTTGCGATGGCGAATACCGATGGCGGTACGATAATCTTGGGCGTTGATGATCCGCAGAAAACCAAACGGAAGGGATTGGATAGGATTTTCGGCATTGAAGAGAATCTTGAGCTTTACGATGAGATAGGGAGGTCATTAAGGAAAATTTCACCGCCGATTTCCAGTATCTGGCCGCCTAAACTTATAGAAGTTCCGAATAAAAATGCAAGAATTGGGCTTTTGTTTATCCCCAAGGTTGGGGATGGTTTCAGGTCATTCGAAGGCCACGCATACATTCGTTTGGAAAAAGGCAACAAACTGCTTGCACCGCAGGAATTGGTTCATTTCGCCTATGTTAAAGGATTTGAACGGGCGGATAAAGAATTGGTTTCGGTTGATTTCAAGCTTTTAAAATCGCTGTTTTACGATTCTTGGCGCAAAAAGCGGGAGATAACGGATGATCCCATTGAAATAGTTTTAGAGAAAACCGGCTTGGCTCGAAGAGGAAATGATGATTTGCTATATCCGACGCGCGCGGCAGTATTATTATTTGCGGAGTTTCCCAATGATCTATTGGATACCAAATGCGCTGTCCGAGTCTTTCAGTACGAGGGCAGTTTGGAAACGATAAAAGAAACTTTGAATTTGATAGGGGCTCCAAAGAACATTATCGGGCCGGTTGCCAAACAAATAACCGAGACCCATGAATATGTTTTAACGCTGTTGCGGACTGGTATTCGTGTGCCATCGGGGTTCGTTACCACTTATCAGATACCGGAAAGAGCGGTTAAGGAAGCGATAACTAATGCTATTATACATCGCGATTATCATACCAAAAGGGACATAGAGATTAAAATTTTTGAAGATCGCGTTGAAATCGAGAGTCCGGGATTGTTGCCTTTAAATATTACGCCATCAAACATCGGCATAGAAAGAGCACATGGTTACAGAAATGATTTATTGGTTAAGCATCTCCGGGAATTTCCCGACCCGCCGAATCTTGATCAGAATGAGGGGGTGCGAGCTATGCGCCAAACAATGAAAGCGGCGAGTAAGTATCCGCCGATTTTCTTGACGTATCCTCGCATTCAAGATGCGGTCCGTGTTATATTATTGAACGAAAAAGCCCCGAGCGAATGGGATAAAGTTTGTGATTATTTAAATAGAAATAAATACATCGCGAATGTCGAGGCTCGAAAGTTGCTCTATATCAATGATGCTTCAAAGGTGTCAAGATTATTTAGAAAATGGGTTAGCCAGGGCCTTTTGACGCCAATAATTCCAAGGACGGGTGCAAGGCGAAATGTAAAATATAGATTGCCGATGGGTGATGAAAGAAGTTTATTTGCGCAAGGAAGAAACAAATAACGATGGTTAAGGTCGATTTAGGTGCAAAATGAAAAGTTTATTTGCAATTGATGGCGTTTTTACCTTTGTAAAAAAACTCCCCGCTTGTTTAGGGCGGAGTTTGGATATCGGACCCAAATCCATGGGCAGGGTAGCCTTGCGGCTACAACCTAAGCATATCAGTATTTGGTTAATTGTCAAATAAAGTATTGATACAATTATTGGTACAACGAAATTTATGGCATTACATCAAAATTTTCCGACAAATTCTTATGAAATTCTTGATCCGGCGATTCGGTGGTTTCCGGCGGATGAAAATTTGCGCGACAAAGATTATGGAAAGCTGTTGCCGCCGTTGGTTGCCGAGTTGCGTAAGAAGGTAGCGGCGTGGCGCGTTGGCGGTTATAACGGTGCAAGCGAAACCAGCAAGGCGTTGCTTAATTGGTGGTTTTTAACCGAACATCCGGTTGAAAATATTGACGGCAAATTGTCGCTTTTCCGATATTATTTTGCCCAGCGCGAAGCGGTGGAAACCGTGATCTGGCTTTATGAAGTTGCTAAATCGAGGGATAAATACGATCTTATTCGCTACGATAGTTCCGGCGCGGTTTCCGCGGGAATGTTTGATGAGGATTGGACGCGCTATGTGATTAAAATGGCCACCGGTGCGGGGAAAACCAAGGTTTTGAGCTTAATGCTGGCGTGGTGTTATTTTCACAAAACATACGAACAAAATTCCGATTTGGCGCGCAATTTTTTAATCATTACGCCGAACATTATTGTTCTTGATCGCATCCGCGCGGATTTTGACGGATTAAAGATTTTTTTCCAGGATCCGATATTACCAGACAATGGTTATTGCGGCCAGAATTGGCGCGATGATTTTCAGTTGACGCTTCACATTCAGGACGAAATCGGAACGGTTAGAAAAACCGGCAATATATTTCTTACAAATATTCATCGGGTATATCAAGGCGCAACCGAAGCCGCCAGCTTTGACGATTCAAACACCGCTGATTATTTTTTGGGTAAAAAACCGGCGGGCGCGACCAATGAATCTAAACTTGATCTGGGCGATATTGTTCGCAATGTTGACGGACTGGTGATTTTAAACGACGAAGCGCATCATATTCACGATCCGCGGATGAGCTGGTTTAAATCGGTGGGCGATATCCACAACCGCTTAAAAATGAAAGGCGGCGCATTGTCATTGCAAATTGATGTTACGGCTACCCCGAAACATACCAACGGGTCGATTTTTGTGCAAACCGTGAGCGATTATCCATTGGTTGAGGCAATCCATCAAAATGTGGTAAAGCATCCGGTGCTTCCTGATTCAGCCAGTCGCGCAAAATTACAGGAACACAAATCATCAAATTACACCGAAAAATACAAAGATTATATTCATCTTGGATATTTAGAATGGAAGAAAGTTTATGATGAACACAAAAAGCTTGGCAAAAAGGCAGTTTTGTTTGTGATGACCGATGACACGAAAAATTGCGATGAAGTTGCCAAATACCTTGAAAACACATATCAAGATTTGAAAGATGCGGTTTTAGTTATTCATACGAAAGACAATGGTGAAATTTCGGAAAGCGCAACGGGCAAGAAAGAAGAAGAGTTGAAAGAGCTGCGGAAAGCTGCCAATGCGATCGATTCTTTGGAAAGCCCGCACAAAGCGATTGTTTCAGTGTTAATGTTAAAAGAGGGCTGGGATGTGCGAAATGTAACGACAATTGTCGGGCTTCGCGCTTATGTGGCAAAAAGCAATATTTTGCCGGAGCAAACGCTTGGCCGTGGTTTGCGCCGGATGTATCGCGACCCGGATTTACCGGAATTTGTGAGCGTTGTCGGTACAGATGCTTTCATGGATTTTGTGGAATCGATTAAAAGCGAAGGTGTCGAGCTTGAACATCGCCAAATGGGCGAAGGTTCGGGGCCAAAGTGTCCGATAGTGGTTGAGATTGATCGGGAAAACTTAAAGAAGGATATGGAAAAGTTGGATATCGAGATTCCCGTATTAACGCCGCGTATCTACCGGGAATATAAAAATCTATCGGGATTAATGCCGGTGAATTTTGAGTATAAAAAAATCGAGATTAAAGAATTCAGCGAGGAGGAAAAGCGGGAAATCGTTTTTCACGATATTGCCAGCGGTGAAATTGCCCATAAAACAGAGTTAGACAGCAATTTTATTCCGAATTATCAAAGCGCTATCGGCTATTTTGCGCAGATAATTATGAAAGAGCTTCGCCTTATAAGCGGCTATGATATTCTTTATGGAAAAGTTAAAGAATTTATCAAAAATTATTTATTCAACAGTCCGATTGAGTTGGAAAACTTGAATTCATTGCGCAATCTTTCTGAAATTGAAGCAACCCGCGCCGTTATTGAAACTTTCAAGAAAGAAATCAATAAACTGACGGTGCTTGATAAAGGCGAGGCCGAAATTCGCGACTATATCAAGATTAGCAAAAGCCGTCCTTTCGTAGTTAAGGATCAAGGGTACATTGTGCCCCAAAAGAGCATATTCAATAAGGTTGTCGGCGATAGCCGCTTTGAGCTTGAATTTGCCGGTTTTCTTGAAAATTGCGAGGACATAATTTCTTATGTGAAAAATTATTTTGCCGTTCACTTCAAGATTGATTACAAAAACGCCAATGGCAATATCTCTGATTATTACCCCGATTTTATCGTTAAGGTATCGCCAAAAGAATATTGTATCGTGGAAACAAAGGGGCGCGAGGATTTGGACGACATCGAGAAAATAAAACGCCTTGAACAATGGTGTGCGGATGTGAATGTTAACCAGAAAAACGCCAAATATCAAATGATTTATATCAAGCAAGAGGATTGGGAGGCGCAAAGCCAGAAACCGCGAAATTTCCAAGAGGTAATTAACGGATGGAGTAAATATTAGTTATGTTTAAAATCAATTATGGTTAAATCGAATAAAATCAAATCTGTTCGGGAATCCGGGTGGAAGCGCACTTGGCGCAGGAATACCGAATTTTCAATAAAAAACGCGGGGGACGGCAGGCTGCTGCAATTAAGAATTATTTTGATCGGTTCCGATCCCAAAATTTGGCGCGAAATCATCGTGCCGGAAAATTATTCTTTTTTCGCGCTGAATGTCGCGATTCAGGATGTTCTTGGCTGGGAGGATAGCCATTTGCATCAATATTTTACGGTCGATCCTTATAATACCAGGCCGCCCTATCCGCGGATCGCGATTCCAAATCCGGAATACGACGATGGCGAAGATGTGGTTGATGAGCGTAAAGCCAAAATTAAAGAATATCTTGGAAAAATCGGCGCCAAAGTCTATTACGAATACGATTTTGGCGACAGCTGGATGCACGAGATCGAAGCGGTTAAAATTTTAGAAAACGACGGCAAAATTAAAATTCCGGCGATAATTTCCGGCGAAATGGCCGCGCCGCCGGAAGATTGCGGCGGAATCGGCGGCTACTATGATCTGATAGAAGCGGTAAAAAATACCAAAAATCCCGGCCATGAAGATATGATGGAATGGCTCGGGATAGAAAAGCCATCGGATTTTGATCCGGCAAAATTCAATATTCGCGAAATAAAATTCCACGATCCAAAAAAAGTGCTGGCGCGATACGAAAAATTTTGCTAAAAAAACGGTATGGCAAGCAATTTACCCGATCAATACCGCGAAACGTTAAACGAGTTGAATGAAAGCCAGCTGATTGAGCTCAACAAGCTTATCGTGGGCAAAATCAATCTTTTCGGACGGGCGCGCCAGCTTGGCGCGATGACGCGGTTTAACGCGGGCGATCGCGTGTGCTTTATGAATTGCGGAAGAAAAATGTTTGGGAATATAGAGCGTTTGAATCAAAAAAGCGTCAGTTTGCGTTGCGACGACGGAGGCCGCTGGAAAGTGGCGCCTTCATTGTTGGAAAAAGTTGATGAATGGCAAAAAAACGACGGTAGCCAAAATAATTCATATGACCGCAACAACCCTTGTCCGTGCGGTAGCGGCAAGAAATACAAAAAATGTTGCGGAAAAATTTCGTGAATTGAAAATTTGACAAATGGTTTTTAATCGGCTAAAAAGAAGGCGAGGGGATGAGGGTTTTTACCCAATACAGGCAGAAGATTCTTCAGCGGAGGAGGTTGAGTGCGGGCCGCGCAGTCTCTGCCAGATTGCACTATATAGCTTGACTGATTCCGCGAGGGATCGCTCCCCTCAACTAAAAGGCACCGAATGCATCGGTGTTTTTTAGTTGTTTAAGGCGTTATTCTTTGTTAGAATGGATTATTAGTTATGCTTTAAGTTTTTCGCTTTTAGCTTTAAATTTTTAATATGCAATACAAAATCGCGGTATCGGGCGCGGCGGAAATCAGCCATTGTTGCGATAATATCATTTTGCTGTCAAAAGAAATCGGCAAAGAAATCGCCCGGACTCATTGCGTTTTGGTTTCGGGAGCCACTACCGGCGTGCCTTATTTTTCCGCCCAAGGATGCAAACAGGAAGGCGGGTTCAATGTCGGGTTTTCGCCGGCGGGGTCCGAAGTGGAACATATCAAGCGTTACCGTTTGCCGATGGATGTTTTCGATGTGATGGTTTATACCGGGGCGGATTATTCCGGCCGGGATATAATTATGACCAAATCCGCGGACGCGATAATTATCGTCTGCGGTCGGATGGGAACATTGCACGAATTTACCACGGCGGTTGAGTGCAAAAAGCCGATCGGCGTGCTGGAAGGTTCGGGCGGCACGGCGGACAAAATCCGCGAATTGGTGAAAGGCACATACCGCGGCATCAAGAAGATAGTTTACGAAAGAGATCCGATTTTATTGGTGCAAAAGATGATTGATCTGGTCGAAAAAGAAAAGAGAAAAGCAAAATTGGAATTGCCATAAATTGATACCCCGACGCAAGGACTTAATTTTTTTGAATTGCGAAACCATTAAATTCAAATGCTTTGAAGGGGTCTAACCCTTGCGATTATCCCTCGGGAATACTCGGGACGGGCAGCATAGGGATAGACCCCAAATACAAAGCGTTTCGTAATTCAAGATAATTTATAAAAATATGTTTATTGAATTACAACCATTGTCCCAGCTGGCGATTACGATCGCGCTTTGCGGGTTGATCGGCTTGGAGCGGGAAACCAAAAAAAAGGGCGCGGGTTTGCAGACCTACAGCCTGGTGGGGTTGAGCGCGTGCGCGTTCACGATGCTGGCGATGAGTCTTTACGCAACAGATGGTTTCGCGCCGATCGATTTGCCGCGCGTTATCCAGGCGATCACCACGGGCATCGGTTTTATCGGCGCGGGTCTGATTTTTAAAGGGGACAAAGGCGGCATTGAAGGTTTGACGACTGCCGCGGGCTTGCTGGTGGTTTCGGCCATCGGCGTGGCGGTGGGGTTGCAGAATTACTTTCTGGCGATATCGGTGACCGCTTTTATGCTCTTCGTGTTTATAATTTTCGGGATGCTGGAGATAAAATTTTTCCATAAATAATATGCGTTTTGCCGCGGATTTGCACATTCATTCGCATTATTCGCGCGCCACTTCGCCTCGGATGAATATCGTTTCGCTTGACCAATGGGCCAGAGTCAAGGGAATAAAAGTGATGGGTACGGGCGATTTTACCCATCCGGCGTGGTTTGCCGAATTACAGGAACTGTTGGACCACGCGGAGCGGGGTCTTTTCGCGTTAAAAAATTCAAAGAGCGGCACGCGTTTTTTGTTAACCGCGGAAATCAGCTGTATCTATTCCAAAGGCAATCGGGTTCGCAAGGTGCACATTGTGATTTTCGCGCCGTCGTTTGAAGTTGTCGAAACCATCAATTCAAGATTGGCCAAGGTCGGCAATTTGACGGCGGACGGCCGTCCGATACTTGGATTGGACGCGCGGGAACTGGCTAGAATGGTTTTGGACGCGTCGCCGGATTGTATGGTGATCCCGGCGCACGCGATGACGCCGTGGTTTGGCGTTTTCGGGTCCAAATCCGGGTTCGATTCGCTGGAAGAATGTTTTGGCGATCACGCGAAATATATTTACGCCATCGAGACCGGATTGTCCGCGGATCCGGCAATGCTTTGGCGGATTCCGGACGGACGGAATGTTTGTTTGTTGTCGAATTCCGACGCGCATTCGCCGGAAAAAATCGGAAGGGAGGTGAATATTTTTGACTGCGCGCCGGACTATTTTGAAATAATGAAAGCCATAAAAGAAAAAGACGCCAAAAAATTTTTATACACGATTGAATTTTTTCCCGAGGAGGGGAAATATCATTTGGACGGCCATCGGTCTTGCGGTATGTCGTTGACGCCCCGGGAGTCGATGAAAACAAACGGTCTTTGTCCAAAATGCAACCGGCCGCTGACAATCGGAGTTTTGAGCCGTATCCAAGAATTGGCGACAGAGTCCGAGGGATACAAACCGGCAGGCGCGATACCTTACAAAAACTTGGTGCCGTTGCAGGAGATAATCGCCGATGTTTTGGGCGTTATGGTTGCGAATGCCGCGGTTAAAGCCGAATACGCGAAGCTGGTCAAAGCGTTCGGTTCGGAGTTTTCGGTTCTGCTTGGTCCGACCGTTTCCGATCTTGAAAGCGCGACAACGCCGGAGATCGCCCAAGGCATTGTCGATGCTCGGGAAGGCAAGGTCGAACTTGTCGCCGGTTACGATGGAGTTTTTGGCCATGTATCCGTTCGTGCCCGTTCGCATCCTGTATTGTAGGGGCGAAACCATGTTTTCGCCCGCATTTAAATGCCAATACGGGCGATTACATGGAATCGCCCCTACGGTTTCCAATTTCGATTGCGGCGCAAAGTACGCAAGTTCCGGCAACGAATCCCGCGACGACATCGGTGGGGAAGTGCGCTCCCAGATAGATGCGGGAAAATCCGACCAGAGAGACAAAAATTATCGCGGCAATATCCATCGCGGCAAGCAAATATTTATTTTTTATCGATCTGTGCGCGATATAAAGCAAGGTACCGTAGAAAACCAGCGAGTTCATGGAATGGCCTGAAGGAAAACTGTAAAACGAAGCGTCTTCCAGGGGCGCGATATCGGGCCGGAAGCGGTGGACCGAATATTTGATTGCGTTGTTGGCGATTACGCCGGCCAGGAGCGCCGCGCCGAAAAAGACCGCGGTTTTGCGCCGATTTTTCAACCAAAACGCGGCAATGACGATTACGGTCAATAACCCGGTGGTCGGAGTCGAGCTGATTGAGGAAACGGCGAACATTGTTTGCGTCAAAACCGGAGTTCGGAGGGAATAGATCGTTTTTGACCATTCCAGATCAAAACCCGAGGTTTTGCCAGTTAAAACCCCAAAAGTAACAATGGAAAAGATTGCCGCTAAAGCGCACAAGGCCGCAATCTTGACTTTATTGGTTATTGCCATAGATTTAGTATAATACAACAATTCAAAGTTTAACAAAATGCACGAAAATATTTTCATTTTTGGCGACAGCATTTCTCTGGGATGTTTCGATGCCGCCGGAGGATGGGTTCGGCGGCTGAGCAGTTTTTTGATGGAAAGATACATTTCCGGCGATGGCGAGGAAATCCTTATATATAATCTCTCAATATCTGGAAACCAAAGCCAAGATATTGCCGCGAGATTTGAATCCGAGTCGCGCTTGCGGCTGTCGGAGGGGGAGAATGTTGTTATTTTTGCGATTGGCGTTAATGATTCCGCTTTTGTACACAGCAAGAATGATTTTTAGGTGCCATTTAAAGAATTTAAAAATAATTTGCAGAAATTGATCAATCTGGCAAGAAAAATATCCGACAAGATAGTTTTCATCGGTTTGCCGATGATAGATCAAGAAATTGTCGATCCGATGCCGTGGGACACCGATAAATCGTATCGCAACGAATATGTCAAAAAATACGATAAGGCGATTAAATTAATAGTCGAAGAAAACGGCATGGAATACATTTCAATTTTTGAAAAGTTCGCGGTAGACGATTATAAAAAATTGCTTTTTGACGGCGCGCACCCGAATTCCGAGGGCCACCAATTGATTTTTGAAGTCGTCAGGGATTATCTGCTGGCCAACAAAATCATTTGATCTTTGATCATTAAATGACATTCCAACATTCTTGAGAATGTGAGAATGTCGGTAAATTTCTGAAAATGAAAAAAATTGGGTTTGGGGAAATTGAAGAGATGATAAATGGATTTATTGGCGGCAATAAGGAGTTTTTGAATAAGGTCGAGGTTGTGGTGGGGGTGAGTCGGGGAGGGCTGGTGCCGGCGGCGCTGTTGGCGGCTAAGATTGATAAACCCTTAATTGCGGCGTATATCAACAAGCAAGACGAGATATTTTTTGACCGCGGCGATTGGATAAGCGATAAAAACATTTTGGTCGTTGACGATATTATCCGTTCGGGGAAAACTTTGCGGCTTTTGAAAAACTGTTTGCAAAAAAATTGCCGGCTCAAAAGTATTTCATTTTTCGCGCTGTTCAAGGTAAAATCATTGAACGATAGAAAATACGACATTTCGTCATTTTTCCAAGAAATTGACAGCGATATCATTTTTCCGTGGGATTGCGATAGAAAATAAATATGTACGATTCTGAAATTCATCATCGGAGAACAATTCGGGTTAAGGGTTATGATTATTCGCAAGACGGGGCGTATTTTGTCACCGTTTGCGCGCAAAACAGGCAATGTTTGTTTGGGAGCATCGCGGATGCAAAGATGGAATTGAATAAGGCGGGGGAAATCGTAAATAATTGTTGGTACGAAATTCCAAAACATTATCCGTTTGTTATTTTGGATGAATTCGTGGTGATGCCGAATCATTTCCATGGGATTATAATTATTCAAAATCGGGAATGGAAACGGGAACGGGCGAATAATCATTCGCCCCTACAAATGCAAAATGCGGGGACATCGAAAACCGTGGGGGCGATAATCAGAGGATATAAAATTGGCGTTACCAAATTGTTGGGAAAACCAATTTGGCAAAGGAATTATTATGAACATATTATTCGCAATGACGATGATTTGGATCGCGTGCGTGAATATATCATCAATAACCCGTTAAATTGGGAAATTGACGAATTGTATTCCCGTATCCCGTAGGGGCGAATGATTATTCGCCCGCATTTGTATTTTTGTGGACAAATTTGATTTGGAATGTTATTTTAAAGCAACAATAATTAACAAACATATGGCGACAAAAAAGACGCAATCAAAAACAGAAAAAGAGACAAGCCGCGGTTCAAAAACAAAGCGCGAGGAGTTTAAAATTTCCGGCGAGAAAATGATCGAGAAGGTTAAGAGTCTCATTAAAGAGGGGAATGTGCGCCGGATAATCATCATTAACGACAAAGGCGATACGCTGATGGAAATCCCGCTCACTTTCGCGGTTGTCGGCACGGCGCTGGCGCCGGTTTTGGCGGCCGTTGGGGCGCTGGCGGCATTGATCGCCAACTGCACGATTATCGTGGAAAGGAAATAAAGACATCTCAAAACTCAAATCTCATATCCAAGAACCATAACGAAAATCCCGCAATCTGATTATCTTGGAATTGGATCAAATTTTTAGATTTTGGTTTTAAGATGCGGTTTTGGGATACGGGATTTAACATTTGACATATATTTATGCCGATACATTTGAATTACCAGGGGACGACTTGTGAAAAGTGCGGGGCGGAGTTTGTGGCCCACAAAAAAGATTGCGTTTGTCCCGCGTGCGGAGAGGCGACCGATGACGGTTGCGATTTTGCCGCGGAAACGATCGCCACAATGAAAGACCATAAACAGCTTTACGGAAATTATTTTCCGCAAAGCTGGTTTTCCGGTTCGATCGCGGATACCGTGCAGGGAATAATTTTTGAATTGTTTGACAATTATGAAATTGATAAGCCCGAAGATTTCACCGCGTTTGTTTTGGCGCAATTGGGGGATGCGGTGTGGGAAGAAGGGCAGGAACATCTGGCGATACAGGTTGAAGAGATCGCACTGGAAGTTTTCAATATCTATCGCCAAGACCCGGATTTTAAGGGCGATAATTTGAAAGAAAAACCGCTGAATCAAAAATTGAAAGAGATTCAGTCAAAACCAGCTGGTATTCCGTTTGATATTGACAGCAAGATAGGTTTTTGATAGGGTTTTACCAGAACATTGAAGCTGGCATAACTCAGTCGGTAGAGTGCTTGCTGTTAAGCAAGTTGTCACTGGTTCGAGCCCAGTTGCCGGCGTGGCTGAATTGAGTTCTGATACCAATTGGAATAATGATAAGAGGCCAAATTATGCTTATGTGTTGTAACAACGCGATATAGCATACGCCATAACCATTGGCGGGTTCCGTGTCGCGATCGGACATAAGCACTTGGGCTAGTAGTTCAGCCGGTCAGAACGCCCTGCTTGCAACAGGGATGCCATGAGTTCAATCCTCGTCTGGCCCGTTAACGGCAAAGATAATTATTTCTTTGGCCGTTTTTATTTTGCCTTGAAATGAGGGCTTTTTTTGTATAATATCAAGGATAAGCGGAATATCGCAATTTTCAAACTCCAATTTTCAATTTTCAAAAAATATTTCAATAATCAATAAATCAAATAAAATGCCGAATATATATTTTGTTTGAGGCATTGAAGTTTGGGATATTGATTGAAAATTGGAGTTTGAAAATTGAAAATTTATGACGAATTCCGAAAATATCATTAAGGGAAAGCTGGCGGAGAGTTTGGTGGAGCGGTTGTTAAAGGCCTCGGGGTGCCGGGTGTATCGTTTGGGTTCGGAGGCGATGCTGGAAAATATCGTGCAGTTGGAAGATGAATTCAGCAAGGACAGCAATCTTGGAAAAAAGATCGCGTCAATCCCTGATTTTGTGGTGATGGGAAACCGCGAAAAGCCGGTGTTCGTGGAAGTGAAATTCCGCACCGATCCGGAATCGCTGGAAGAGGAATTGCTTTTGGAGAAAGATTCGCTGGAAAAATTTTGGGAAGCGAAAATCGTTTTGGCGACGGTGAAAGAAAAACCGTATTTTCGCGTGCTGACCCCGCCGTATTTTTCCAAAGAAAAACGCGATGGCTGGCCCATTCCGGTTTCCAACTGGAAGCCGCTTAAAGACGATCCGGATATCGGAGCTGGCCAAGAGGTGATAAGTAAGTTTGAGGAATTGGCAAAGAAATATTATGCAAAATGACCAATTTCCAATTTTCAATTTCCAATGAATTTCCAATGATTCAATTTTCAACCAAATGCATTGTATTCCGTTTGGTCATTGAAATATTGAGCCATTCAATGTCCGCCAAAGGACGGACGCGCCTGCGGCGCGAAAACTGAAAATTGAAAATTGAAAATTTAGAGAAACGCATGTGACTATTAAACTCATGGAAAAAGAAAATTGCGATAAAAATGAAGAATATCGGCCAAGTGTAATCGAACCCAAATGGCAGAAATTTTGGGAAGAAACCAAATCTCATCGGGCCGCGGATGATTCCGAAAAACCCAAATTCTATAATTTGGATATGTTTCCGTATCCGTCCGGCGCGGGTTTGCATGTGGGGCATTTTAAGGGTTACGCGGCCAACGATGTAGTGGCGCGCCAAAAGCGGATGGCGGGATTCGATGTTTTGCATCCGATGGGATGGGACGCGTTTGGTTTGCCCGCGGAAAACTACGCGATCAAAACCGGGATCCAGCCGGAAATTTCGACCAACAAAAACATCGAAAACATTAAACGCCAGATGAAAATGGCGGGATTGAGCTATGACTGGTCGCGCGAAATCAACACTACGGATCCGGAATATTACAAATGGACGCAGTGGATATTTTTGAAGCTTTTCGAAAGAGGACTGGCCTATGAATCGGAATTGCCGATCAATTGGTGCCCGAAGTGTTTGACCGGGTTGGCCAATGAAGAAGTGGTGGGCGGCAATTGCGAACGATGCGGTGCGCCGGTCGGGAAAAAAAACCTGCGCCAATGGGTGCTGAAAATCACGGCCTACGCCGACCGGTTGCTGGAAGATTTGGCCGGGCTTGATTGGCCCGATCGGATTGTTGAAATGCAGCGCAATTGGATCGGCAAAAGCGAGGGGGCGGAAGTGAAATTTAAAATAAAAGGTTTGGAAGAGGAAATCAATGTTTTTACCACGCGCCCGGACACGCTTTTCGGATGCACTTATATCGTGCTGGCGCCGGAACATCCGCTGGTCGAAAAGTTAAAGGATAAAATCGCGAATCGCGCCGCCGTCGAGAGCTATGTCAAAGCCGCCAAACAGAAAATGGATTTGGAACGGATCAGCGATGTCAAAGATAAAACCGGCGTGCGCTTTGAAGGCATAACCGCGATAAATCCGGTCAACGGGCGCGAAATCTCGGTGTGGGCCGCGGATTATGTTTTGATGAACTATGGAACCGGGGCGGTGATGGCGGTGCCGTCGCACGATTGCCGCGATTTTGATTTTGCCAAAAAATACAATCTGGAGATTATCGAAGTGATCAGACCCGAATCGGGCCCGGCCGAACTTCCCTATGAAGGCGGCGGCGCGCTGGTGAATTCCGGGCAGTTTGACGGACTGGATTGGGAAGAGGCGAAAAGCAAAATCATCGAATGGTTGAAGGGACGGGGGAGCGCCCGAAAAACCGTTCATTATAAATTGCGCGACTGGGTGTTTTCGCGCCAACGATATTGGGGCGAGCCGATACCTTTGATTCATTGCGATAAATGCGGCACGGTCCCGGTACCCGAAGATCAGTTGCCGTTGCGGTTGCCCCAAGTGGAAAAATACCAGCCCACGGGCACGGGTGAATCGCCGCTGGCGGCGATCGCGGATTGGGTGAACACAGTTTGCCCCAAATGCGGCGGCGCGGCGAAAAGAGAAACCAACACCATGCCGCAATGGGCCGGTTCTTCATGGTATTATTTGCGTTTTCTCGACCCGGCCAACGGCAAAGAGTTGGTTTCAAAAAACAAGGAAAAATACTGGATGCCGGTCGATCTCTATGTCGGCGGCGCCGAACACGCGGTTTTGCATTTGTTGTACGCGCGGTTTTGGCATAAAGTTTTGTTTGATATCGGCGCGGTTTCGACAAAAGAGCCGTTTCAAAAGTTGAGAAACATCGGGATCGTGTTGGCCGAGGACGGACAGAAAATGTCCAAATCAAAAGGCAATGTGGTGAGTCCCGACGATATCGTTAAGGAGTTCGGGGCCGATACTTTGCGCGTTTACGAGCTGTTTATGGGTCCGTTTGATCAGGCGATCGCGTGGAGCACGGACAGCGTGCGGGGAAGCCGCAAATTTTTGGGTCGGGTGTGGCATTTGGTTTTAGAATGCGCGGATAATAAAAAAAGCGGCGATGAAATTTTGCGCAAAGTCCACAAATTGAACCAAAAAATCTCCGGCGATATCGAACAGCTGAAATTCAACACCGCGATTGCCGCGTTTATGGAATTTTTGAATTTTGCGGAAAGCGAAAAAAAGAATGTTGGCAAAGACGCGCTAAAAAGATTGATTTTATTGCTGGCGCCGTTTGCCCCGCACATCTGCGAGGAATTGTGGCGCAATCTCGGCAATCCGGAAAGCGTTTTTGCGCAACCTTGGCCAATGGCCGATCAAAATTTGCTCAAAGAGGATACCATTGAAATCATCGTTCAAATCAACGGCAAAATGCGCGATAAAATTTCAATATCGGCAGATGCCGGAGAGCAAGAAGCGATAGCAATCGCCAAAGACACTGAAACTATAAAAAAATGGCTCGACCGGAGTCAAATCAAGAAAACCATTTTCGTGTCCGGAAGATTGATAAACTTTGTCGTGTGAACATGTTTTAAACTCGGCGGCGTTGACAATATTTTATTCTTAATATAATATGAATTATTGATATTTTATTCTTAATATAATATGAATATTGAAGAAATGATTTTGGAGCAAAACGACCAGTGGCGGCTTGATTTTGAAATCGGCGGAGTCAAGCGCAAATTGTTTGACAGTTTTGTCGCGCAAATCAATACCAGGGCGGTTTTTGCCGTGGCCGGGCCTCGCCGCGCCGGCAAATCGTTTTTTATGTCGCAAATCATTTGGCATTTGATTTCCCAAAAAGTTCCCCGGGAAAACATTTTGAATATTAATTTTGAACACCCTTTTTTTGTTTCTCGAAACAATGTTGAGATCATGCCGCAAATCTTGGCAAGTTATCTTGAGCTTAAAAATCCGCAAGGCAAAATATATGTTTTTTTGGACGAACCGCAAAACATTCAAAGCTGGGAAGCATTCGTCAGATTTAATTTTGATAAGAATAAAAATATCAAATTTTTTGTGACCGGTTCAAATTCTCGGCTTTTGTCTTCGGAATTTTCCACTAAACTCACCGGCCGAGTTTTTAATTTTTTTCTTCCGCTTTTTAATTTTGCGGAATTTTTGGATTGCTTTAAAATCAATTATGAAAAAGAAGGAGAATTGAACCAAATTGTGGAGAAAAATTTCAAACAAAGAAATAATTTGGCTCATTTTGCCGATAAATTTTTGGCCAGTGGCGGTTTTCCGGAAATTTATGAAAATTTAAATCCGAATGCGGTTTCCGAATATGCGAGAAATTATGTTAGGACGGTGCTATATGCCGATATTGTTCCTCGGTATCGGATTCGCGTTCCGTTGCTTCTGGAAAATTTATTTTATCAAATTGCCAATAACAATGGTTCCTATTTTAGTTTTAATAATTTGGCAAAAATTTTGGGAGTGAGCGATTTAACCGTTAAGCAGTATTTGTCATACCTTGAAGGGTCGTTTTTGATTAAAATTTTGCCTCAATTTTCGGAAAAATCAAAAGAACAGTTGCGGCGAAAGATGAAGATTTATTTGTTTGATCCGGTGCTTAAAAAACCATTTTTCTCCCGCTCTTTTGACGATAACGCCCGAGATGTTGAAAATTTGATTTTGCGCCATTTCGATTATTGGGCAAAAAATTTTTATCTTTTACAAAACAGCGAAATTGATTTCAGATCGGAAAAAGACGGAAAAGTTTGGCTGGTCAACGGCTGCTATTCAAATCAGATAAACCCGCGGGAATACCAAGGATTTGCCGAATTTGAAAATACGGCCAAAGCCGCGCAAAAAATAATCGTTTCCAAAAATATTTATCAAAAAACCCCGGTTTTAACCGTCCCTCTCTGGGCGTGGCTTTTGTTTGAATCTTTTTAGAAATGCGATCAAAAACTCCGAAATTATAAAAAAATGGCTCGGCCAGAGTCAAATAAAAAAACTATTTATTTATTTTTGTCAAGATTTACGGCGGATTGGGGGTGGTGTATCGTAAAATGTAAGATTTCTTAAATTTAAAGTGCAAAAATCAAAAATCAAAATGACAATTTGCGCCATAGGCGCATCCGTCCTTTGGCGGATAAAATGTAAAATTTAAAATTAAATAATTTTTAATTTTGCATTGTAATTTTTAATTTTGATATTTAAATTTTTCATTTGAAAATATGTGCGGAATAATCGGTTATATCGGCAAAAGGGAGGCGTTTCCGGTTTTGATATCGGGACTCAAGCGGATGGAATACCGCGGCTATGACAGCTTTGGTTTTTGCATCCATGGCCGGGACAAAAATTTTTCCACTTTCAAGAAGGTGGGGAAGATTTCGGGCGCGGGCCGGGAATTGGACGAAATGACGATCAACGGCAACATTGGCCACGCGCATACCCGCTGGGCCACGCACGGCGGCGTGACCGAGGTTAACGCGCATCCGCATTTGGACTGCGCGGGCGCGATTTCAGTGGTGCACAACGGCATCATTGAAAATTACAAAGAATTGAAAAAAGAATTGGAAGCCGAAGGCCATGCATTTTTGTCGCAAACCGACACCGAGGTGCTGGCGCATTTGGTTGAAAAATATTTTGACGGCAATTTGGAACGCGCGGTGAAAAAAGCGGTTGCAAGAGTGCGCGGCACTTACGGTCTTGTGGTGATCGCCAAGAATGATCCCAACAAGATTGTGGCCGCGCGGTCGGGAAGCCCGCTGTTGATCGGCATCGGCGAGGATGAATTTTTGGTGGCGTCGGACCCGGCGGCGGTGGTGGCCAACACCAAGAAAGTGGTCTATCTAAACGAAGGCGAGATTGCCACGCTCACCGCCGATGGCTATTCAATATACGCCGAACGCCAGCCGCAGGAAATCGAATGGGATTTAAAAGATGTGGAAAAAGGCGATTACCCGCATTTTATGCTCAAAGAAATTATGGAACAGCCGGAAAGTTTGGCCAATTCCTTGCGCGGCCGGCTATTGCCCGACGAAGGCAGCGCCAAACTGGGCGGTCTGATGCCGGTCGGAGAAAGATTGCGGGAAATTAAAAAACTTCATATTGTGGCTTGCGGAACGGCGCGTTATGCCGGGTTGATCGGTGAATTGATGCTTGAAGAATATGCCGATTTGCCGACGGATGCGGACGCGGCTTCGGAATTTCGTTATCGTAAAAATATTTTGGAAAGAGATTCGGCAGTTTTGGCAATTTCCCAATCGGGCGAGACCGCCGATACTCTGGCGGCGATTCGCGAAGCAAAATCAAAGGGAATTTTAACAATTGGTATTACCAACGCGGTGGAATCAACTCAAGCGCGGGAGACCGATGCCGGGATTTATAATCATGCCGGTCCCGAAATAGGAGTGGCATCGTCAAAAGCGTTTACTTCCCAATTAACAGTTTTGGCATTGCTTACATTGTATTTGGGCCGCCAAAGAAATATGGCGTTGGTGATGGGGCAAAGGATTGTCAATGAATTGGCGAAAATTCCTTCATTGGCTCAAGAAACGATTGAGAATTGCGTTAATTTAAAAGAAATTGCCCAAATATATAAAAATTATTCCAGTTTCTTTTTTATGGGCCGCAAATATAATTTTCCCATCGCAATGGAGGGTGCTTTAAAATTGAAAGAATTGGCTTATGTCCATGCCGAGGGGGTGGCGTCGGGAGAATTGAAACACGGGATGATCGCGCTGATAGACAACGATTATCCGGTGATAGTGATTTGTCCCAGCGATTCGGTCTATGAAAAAAATATTTCCAATATTATGGAATTGAAAGCCCGCGGCGCGCGGATATTGGCGGTGGCAACCGAAGGTAATGAAGAAATTGCCGAGATTGCCAATGAGGTTGTTTATATTCCGAAAACTTTGGAAATGCTCACGCCGATTCTCACCGCGATCGTGATGCAATTGTTTTCTTATCATGTGGCATTTGCGCGCGGTTGCGATATTGACAAACCTCGCAATTTGGCAAAGTCGGTGACGGTGGAGTAGAATAAGGTTATGAATGAAAAAATAACGATTGAAGCGAAATATTTTTGCAAATACAGAAAAGAGCTGGGATTTACCAATCAAAAGGCCATCAAAGATTTTTTTGGCGCCAAAGATATTGTTCCGGGCGTTGATTTTGGTTATGTGAAATCATTAAACAACCGTCTTTACGATATTGTTGAAAAAATAGATCGCACGGTTGCCAACGAAATTAAAAGCGACAATTTGAAAGCATTTAAAAAGGAACATATTGATCATTGCTTCGGCATAATGAACAAAAGCGGCATTTTGCCGAAATTGAACAATCAAGGCCGTCGACCGGAGCAAGTTTATTTTTCATGGATGCGCGGGTTTGTTCGAAAATTCTCTTTTGAAATGCAACTTCGGTAAAATGAAGTTGTATGAAAAAACAAATCCGCAAAAAACGAAAAAAGAAGCGGCATTTTCGCCATTTGAAGCAAACCGACCGGGATCGAATCGAAGCGCTGTTGAATGCCGGCCACAAACAAGAGGAAGTTGCCAAAATACTTGATTTTGATGCCAGCGCCATCAGCCGGGAGATGAAAAGAAAACGCAAGAACGGCAAATACTCGGCGCTGACCGCCCAGCTGAAAGCAAGAGCGAAAAGATTAAACAGCAAGCATCCGGGAATGAAGGTTGAGCAATATCCGGAGTTAAGGGAACAAATCATCAAAGGGTTGAAAGACCACCGCTCCCCGGATGAGATCGCCGGGCGGATGAAGCGTGAAAAGCAAAACCCGCGGGTCGGCGCCAATGCCATCTACAAATGGCTGTACAGCGCTTGGGGCCAGGCATATTGCCCGCTTCTTTGCACCAAGCGATATCATCCGCGCAAACAGAAAAAGAAAACCAAAAGAGAAATGATTCCTAATCGTATTTCCATCAAAAAGAGGCCAAAGCGAGGAATCCACGCCGAAGGCGATCTGTTTGTTTCGCCGACCAAAACCGGCAGCCAAAACAGCGGCGCAATCATTTGCGTTCCAGCCTCGAAACTGCTTGCCGGCACGATGATTGAAAGCAAAAAACCGGCCGTAATGAGGCTGGCCGTTAAAAGCATGTTGTTGGATTTGAGCATTGATGATCTGACTTTTGACAATGGCATCGAAAACAAAGAGCACGAACAATTCGGATTGCCAGCGTATTTCTGCGACCCTCACAGTCCCTGGCAGAAACCACATGTAGAAAATGGCATCGGGCTTGTCCGCCGGTGGTTTATCCCCAANAAAACCGATTTGAAAAACATCTCCGAGGAAAGATTCCAAGATTGCCTGCATATCCTTAACGGCAAATACCGGAAATCGCTGGGATACCGCTCCGCCTACGAAGTTTCGCTGAAACATGGTATTATACAAAAAATCCCGCGCTGAGCGGGGTGAAAATATTAGGGGAAATTTAAAAGAAAAGTTGCATTTCGCTAGAAAATTTACAGTTGTTTCAAATTATTTTTTAAAAGCGGTGAGTTTGATTTTTGGAATTGATGTTTCAAAAATTGATTTGATCGGCGATGATGACTTTAAGAGTGTTGATTCATTTAAACGAACCCCGAAAGCCGATTTGGAAATAAAATTGGACAAAAAAGAAAAAATAAGGATTGAAATTCAATCCGGTTTTACGGGTATAAATGACATTAAACAGCATAAAGTATTGGAGGCGAAAAGATATTTCCGCGAGACCGGCAATCAAACAATCGCGATTCATTTTGATCTGTATAATGGGCAAGCGGCATTTGTAAAACTTAATGAAATCGAGGATAGCAGCATTAATTGGATAACGAGGCAACAAATGGAAGGGCAAACAGTTTTTGAGATTGATCAGAATTATTTTGTTTGGAAAATTACGGAAAAGCCTATAAAATACGACGAAATAAATTTTAATTGATTTTTATGGAGGAAAAAAAATTGAAAGTTATTGATTTGTTTTGTGGGGTGGGTGGATTAAGCTATGGTTTTGCCCATAACGGTAATTTTGAAATTGTTGCCGCGAATGAAATTTTGCCAAATATGGCAAAGGCGTATTCATTGAATCATCCGACAGTAAGGGTTTATATTGATGATATTAAAAATTTTAATGCTCAAAAAGTTGAAAATGATTTAGGGGTGAGAGCGGATGAAATAGATATTATTGTGGGCGGTCCGCCTTGCCAAGCTTATTCAACGATCGGCAAGAGATCGGCGGATGATCCGCGAGGAAAACTTTTTCAAGAATATTATCGTATTTTAAAAGAATTTAATCCGAAGTTTTTTATTTTTGAGAATGTTAGAGGAATTTCGTCAATAAAAAATGGCGAATTGTTGAAAATGATAATTTCGCTTTTTGAATCGCTTTCCTACAAAGTTAAATATGAATTTTTAAATGCGGCGGATTTTGGAGCGCCACAAATTAGGGAAAGAATGATATTGACCGGTTCCAAATTAAAAAATAATTTTCATTATCCCGAACCAACTCATTGCGACAATTATGGCAGTAAAAATTTGTTTGGAAATAATTTAAAACCATATTTAACGCTTGGAGAGGCAATTGGCGATTTGCCTTTTATAAAGTCCGGAGAAGAAAGTTTTGGATATGCGACACAACCGCAAAACGATTTTCAAAAAACGGCAAGGATGAACGCGCCCGAAAGGTTAATGGATCATAACGCTCCGATGAATAATCCAAAATTGGTTAAGTTAATGGAATTATTGCCCGATGGGGGAACGCCTCGCGATTTGCCCGCGAATTTGAGACCGGCTTCCGGGTATAAAAATACTTATTGCCGTCTTTGGTGGAATCGTCCGGCGACAACGATAACCCGTAATTTAAGCACGCCGTCATCTTCTCGTTGCATCCATCCAAAAGCGTCGCGACCCCTTACCACGCGCGAAGGCGCGCGACTTCAGTGTTTTCCCGATTCTTATCAATTTTACGGTTCAAGAAGCGACAGAAATTTGCAGATAGGCAATGCGGTGCCGACGGTTTTATCAAAGGCGTTGGCGGAAGCGGTGGCGCTTAATTTTCAAAAAGAGAGGAATCAAAAGAATGTCAATATTGGAAAACAAAAGTTTTTGGTTCCTTTGACGATTTAATAAAGCGCAATTTGGCGAAATCGGTGACGGTGGAGTAGCTAAAATTGGTTGACAAATCGGAGATTGAAAGTACCATAAAAATATGCCAAACTTATTGAAAAAGAAAAAAATATTTGAATATACTGTTTTATTTACTCCCGATGAAAAATCCGGTTATTTTGTGGTTGAGGTTCCAGCTTTGCCGGGTTGCGTCACTCAGGGCAAGAATTTGGCCGAGGCGAAAAAAAATGTACGCGAAGCAATCGAATTGTATTTGGAAACCTTGGCTGATAGAAAAATCGCTTTTCCGGAAGATGTTGACCCTAATTTTTTAAAAAGCAAGGTGAGCGTGGAAATTAATTATTGTCCGGCATAAATTTATGACGCAACTTCCGGTTTTAAAACCAAAAGAGGTTGTGGCGGCCTTGGAAAAATTGGGGTTCAAAAAACATCATTAAAAAGGCAGCCATTTGATTATGGTGCGCGATGGCGATGTTATACACCAGCCGGTGGTTCCATTGCATAATAAAGATTTGGCCAAAGGCACTTTGCGTGCAATTGTCAGGCAGCTTGATTTGACAGTTGACGAATTCGTAAAATATCTTTAATCCATAAAAAGAATTGGAAAATGGCAATTCAAAATGCTAAAATTGAAATGCCATTTTAGTTTACGGGGGAAGGCTATGCAAATTCTCACCGAAGTAATAAATTTGCAAGGTTTCGCAATAAAATAAATGCTGAACAGCATGGAAAAAAATAAATTTAATAGTATCTTCGAACCGTTGTTAAAGCCGTCGCTTAAGATCAATGCAATCCTTTTTTTGTTGCTATGGATAATATACTGCTACGCGAGTTTTCAGTTTTCTTTATTAACTTTTAATGGTTGGAGCGGATTGATCACAATTCCGCTTTCTTTTTTGTTTTACCTTCTCATGGGTATTGTGGTGCCGTTAAAGATAATTTTCAATTGGAACCAAAAAAAATCAGTGATTTTTTATCCGGTATTTTTTACAGTTTTAGTTTTGATACCGCAAGTTTTATTCGTCTTTTTTAATACCTATAATGATTGTGGCGATTCGTATTGCAAATATAATCCCAACTTTTTAATTTCTCGCCTGCTGAATACGCAAATCGGCGGCCCAATTGAATTGCTCCTTTTCGTTATTAGTATTATTTCGATATTCACATATATTGCAGGTCTCATTATTTTTTTAAGCAAAATATTCAAAAATGAGTCTGCTCAGATTGTTACATTGAATGAAAAAACGCTGCCAAAATTAATAAAATCAGTTATTCCATTTTCCTTGCTGACGGGTGTTATTGCGTTTGGAGCAATAATGTTCACATTCGTGCAACTTGGTTTTTTAAATGCGGTCTTTTCAATAAGCCTTTGCCCGTTGATCATGAACCAAGACAATAAGAACCTTTGTTACCGAGAACTTAGTATCGCCAAACAAGATTTGACAATTTGTAAAAAAGCGACAAATCGGTCACACGATAGAGACTATTGTTATGAAAAGATCGGTATCGCCAAACAAGATTTGTCGATCTGCGACATGATAGAGGTTAATTACAATAAGGAAAAAGATTTTTGTTATGAGGGCGTTGGCGTTGCCAAAAACGATCTTTCAATTTGCGATCAAATCAAATATGAACCCGAAAAAGTTTGGTGTTATAAAGAAATCGGTGTCGCCAGAAAAGATACAGCGATATGCGACATGATCATGGTATATGATGGCAACTCAAAATACCAGAAAGACGAATGTTTTATGAGGATTGCGGCTGTCGAACAAAACTTGGAAATATGTGGTGAAATCGCCGACCAAAGCAACAAAGAAAAGTGCTATTCGGGGGTTGGTATTGCGAAACAAGATATTTCCATCTGCGACAAAATCACAGACATTTCTTTGAAAGCAAGATGCTATCGGGGTAACGGTGCGGCAAAATAAGTTAAAATAATTAGAACTGAATAAAACTAAAAATTGGATAACAGATTTTTTATTTTAGCGTACTGCCGGTGAGCTATCTGGAACCAAATTGTAGGCGGTTTAGGTTTTTTGGCAATGTTAGCTTATTCGGCAAGGCGAATTGTTGTGAAATTCGCGGTCAAAAACCACGATACATCAATTACCCCGGCGAGCAGTTACCGGGTTGGGATTTGACAAATACTAAAGTATACTTTAGTATTTAGATATGGAATACTAAAGTATACTTTTATATTTATGAATAACCAGGAAATAATCGGCATATTGAGCCAGTGGAATTTTTGGCAAAAAGAGGTCAAAACCGGTTTGGCGCGGCCCAAATATGTTCAAAAGCTGTTCAATCAAAGAGATCAAAAGGAAGTATCCGTGATCACGGGGGTGCGGCGGTCGGGAAAATCAACCGCGCTTTTGCAAACCTTGAAGGAGATCATAGAAAACGGCGCATCGGTTCAAAACATTTTGTACATCAATTTTGAAGAGCCGGCGTTCGCGTCCGACCTTGATTTGAAGTTTTTGCTGCAAATTTATCAGGCCTACCGGGAAAAATTTTCGCCTCAAGGTAAAATTTATGTGGCTTTGGACGAAGTGCATATGGTGCCGCAATGGGAAAAATTCGTGCGCGGCGTTTATGACCGCGGTGACGAGGTGAAGTTTTATATCACCGATTCTTCATCGCACCTTTTGTCAAAAGAATACGGGTATACTCTCACCGGCCGGATTTATTCCAATGTAATTTATCCGTTGAGTTTTCGGGAGTATTTATTGTTCAAGGGCCAGGATAAATTAACGGATGTTGCCGGCATAAACATAAATTCAGCGGAATTGCGCCACGCTTTTCAAAAATATCTGGAATTCGGCGGTTTTCCGCAAATAACGCTTAGCGGCGACGCCGAAACAAAAAAACAATTATTGAAAGAATATTATTCGGCCATTATCGAAAAAGATATCGCCGGCCGCTATAAAGTCCGCGATGCCGGCCGCTTGAAAGAATTTTGTCTTTTGGCAATGACGCAAAACGGCTTGCCGTTGTCGGGCTATTTGGCCGAGAAAAAGCAAGGTATTCCGCAACCCACCGCCAACAAATTTTTGTCGTATTTGGAAGAAGTTTTTTTGATGCTGCCGGTGAGTTATTTTTCTTATTCCTTGTCGCAACAGCAAAAAAGACCGAAAAAATTTTACAGTATCGACACTGGAATTTATAACGCGGTGTCTTTTAAGTTTTCCGAGAATATCGGCCGGGTTTTTGAAAACGCGGTGTTTTTGGCTTTGAAGAGAGGCGGCAATGAAATTTTTTATTGGCAAAATAAGCGGGAGACCGATTTTGTGGTGCGGGAAGGGCGCGCGGTCAAAAGATTGATCAATGTTTGTTGGGATTTGAACGAGGAAAATAAAATTCGGGAAATTGAAGGACTGGATGAATCCATGAAAAAATTCAAATTGAAAGAATCGGAGTTGATTACTTTGCAAGGCGAGGATAAAATAAATACGGAAAACGGCGTTGTTGAAATCAAGAATTTTTTCAATTTGCCGGAAATTGCAAGTTAACAAAAATTATATGAACAAATTATTGGAAAACCAAAAAGGCAAAAAGGCGATGTTGCTGGGGAATGAGGCGATCATCCGCGGCGCGCTGGAAAGCGGGGTGCAGTTTGTTTCCACTTATCCCGGGACGCCGGCGTCGGAGATCGGCAATAATTTTTTCGCGCTGCAAAAAGAATTAAAGGACGATCCCAAATTTTTGTTTGAATTTTCGAGCAACGAAAAAACCGCGATGGAAGCGGCGATCGGCGCGAATTTTTCCGGCCTCAAATCGTTGGTGGCGATGAAAAATTTCGGTTTGAATGTCGCCTTGGAGCCGCTTTTGCCCTTGGCTTATACCGGCACGCGGGCGCCGATGGTGATCTTTTTGGCCGACGATCCGAGTTGCCATAGTTCGGCGCAAAGCGAAGAAAACACGCGGCCGTTTTCGGTGTTGAGCCATTTGCCGATGCTCGAACCGGCCGACGCGCAGGAATGCAAGGATTTTACGATGGAAGCGTTTGATATTTCGGAAAAATTCGGCACCGCGGTGATCATTCGCATTACCACGCGCGTGGCGCATCAGCGGGCGCTGGTTGAACTGGGCGAACTTGATCCGAATCGAAAAATCAATTTGAAGGGCGAATTCGCGAAGAACAAGCGCAAATATGTGACCATGATGCCGCGCCTGCACGAAATGAAAAAAGAGATGCTGGAACGGGAAGAAAAATTGGAGCAATATTTCGAGAAGAGCAAGCTCAACCGCGTTGAAGGGATTGTTAAGGGCAAGAAACAGCCATTGGGGATAATCACTTCAAGCGTGGCCTATTTGCATATGCAAGAGGCGATGCAAGAGCTGGGCGTCAGTTTGCCGGTTTTGAAACTGGGGACATTTCACCCTTTGCCGGAAAAGAAAATCAAGGATTTCATCAAAGGATTGAAGAAAGTTTTGGTGGTCGAAGAGATGGAGCCGTATCTGGAGCGCCGGGTGCAGATGCTGGCCAAGGATACAAATTGCAAATTGCAAATCCACGGCGTTGATTTGCGCACGCAGATCGGCGAAATGAAGCCGGAGATCGCGGCGAATATGATCGCCAAATTCACGGGCAAAAAATACGCGATGTCCAAATTCGCGCCGAAATTTGAGTTGCCGGCGCGGCCGCCGCAGTTGTGCCCCGGATGCCCGTATTGGCTGGTGTTCGCGGCGGTGAAAAAGGCGGTGGACGAAAGCAAGGTTATTTTCGGCGGCGATATCGGCTGTTATATGATCGGCGCGTTGCCGCCGCATGAGCTCTATGACTATATGTTTTGCATGGGGTCGGGGATCGGCATCGCCCACGGGATAAAAAAATCCACGGATCAAAAAGTGATCGCGTTCATCGGTGACGCCACATTTTTCCATTCCGGCATTGAAGGACTGCTAAACGCGGTCTACAATGGCTCAAATCCCTTGATTATCATTATGAACAACGATATCACCGCGATGACCGGCCATCAGCCGCATCTGGATTCGGCGGATGCCCCCCGTCCGATCCCGATCGAAAATATGGTGCTGGCTTGCGGGGTCAAACCGGAAAATATGAAAATCATCGATCAAGGCCAATCCGAAGAATTCATCGCGACCGTGAAAGAATTCACGGAAAAACCCGAAGTTTCGGTAATTATCGCCCGCCGCCCGTGCAAATTCGTGGCGCCAAAGTAGGGGCGAATGATTATTCGCCCGTATTTTGAATTTGGTATTCGTATCCGTAGGGGCGATTCCGTGTAATCGCCCGTTTTGGTTTTTCCCGAAATTTGGGATTCGGGATTAAAAATTCGGGCGAAAACATGGTTTCGCCCCTACAATACGAATGCAATGCGCGTACATATTTAAATATGTATTTAAATACATACATCCCTGCCTCCTTTACATTTTTTAAAAAAGTGGTATTCAAAAATCATAGCTCGTTTATAATTCGGCGTGAGAGAGATGAAAATGTGAGAGGTCGAATTTAAAACGGCTTGTGAGGGATTGGATGAGAATGGAAGATAAAGATAGAAACAGAATGGTGTTGAGTTGTCCCCATTGCGGATACAAGATAAAAAAGAACGGCGAAATACTAAAAAAATGCCCAAGCTGCCAGCTTAAAATTACCCCTATATTAAGGGGGGAAGGGAAAAGCGGTGTGTTAAAGAGATATGACTTGCCGCGAGAATTGATGACTGGAGTTGAGCCAAGGGGTATTGAATTAATAGAATATCCAATTAAAGAAGACCATTTGCATTGATTTTTCAATGCTCTTTTTTAATTTGTAAAACGATTTAAATTTTAATAGAATAAGGTTATTGATGTGAGCGGACATAAAGCTTACCTTTATAAATTAATACTATGGCGACTAAAAAAAATATTAAACCGATTAAAAAAGAAACCGAATCGAAAACATTCAATTGCGTGATCGTGGGCACGGGCGGGCAGGGGCTAATTACGCTTTTGGAAATTTTGGCCGAGGCGGCGGTTGAAAGCGGGCTGGATGCCAAAACCAGCGAATTACACGGATTGTCACAGCGGGGCGGGTCGGTGGAGGTGCACATCAAATTCGGCAAAAAAGTTTGGTCGCCTTTGGTGGAAGCCAAGAAGGCGGATTTGATCGTGGGATTGGAGATGCAGGAATGTTTGAAAGCCGCCTATTTTGCCGGACCGCAGACGCAGTATTTGATCAATAAAACCGAAGTGATGATTCCGGGAAAGCCGTTGTTGGCCGAAGATGAAATCATTGGTAATTTGAAAAAGTTCACCAAAAAAATCGAAGTGGTCGATGCCAACGCTATTTGCCAAAAGGAACTGGGAAGCGCCGCGGTATCGGGAGTTTATTTGTTGTGTTTGGCGGCGTTCAAAAATTTGATTCCGCTGGCGCCGGACGCGATGTTGGCCGCGATCAAATCGTCGGTGGCGCCCCGACATTTGGAATTGAATATTAAAACTTTTGAATTAGCGAAGAAAATGGCGGGGGAATAAAGGCATTGGAATTTTGAATGCGGGCGAAAACATGGTTTCGCCCCTACGGAATGCAAGATGCAAAAATCCGGCATGAGCCGGATTTTTTATGATTAAATGATTGAATGTTTTTATTCTCCTATCTTTTCAATGTCCGCGCCCAGGGAGCGCAGTTTTTCATCGAATTTTTCCGAACCGCGTTCAAGGTTGGCGATATTTTCCACAACGGTTTGGCCTTGGGCGATCAGCGCGGCCAGGGTGAGCGCGGTGCCGGAGCGGATATCGGAAGCGTCGACGGTGGTACCCAAAAGATTGGTTTTGCCGAAGACGAGCGCGCGGTGCGGATCGGTGATTTCAATGTCCGCGCCCATTTTGCGCAGTTCTTCAAAATGGCGCAGGCGGTTTTCATAGAGCGGTTCGTTGATAACGGCTTTGCCGGTCGCTTGCGTGAGCAGGACCGATATTTGCGGTTGCAGGTCGGTGGGAAATCCCGGATAGATCATCACCTGCACGCGCGCGGCTTTGAAATTGCTTGACGGATTGACGGTGATTGAATTGTCGGCGGCGGTGAAATTCACTCCGATCTCTTTCATTTTTTCCAAAAAGAAGGTAAGGGCTTTGGGGTTGGTGTTGGTTATTTTTCCTTGGCCGCCGGTGACCGCCATCGCGATCATAAAGGTGCCGGTTTCCAGCGGATCCGGGCAAATCGCGTGGCTGGCGCCGGTTAATTTCGACGAACCTTGGATTTCCAAAGTATGAGGGTGGCTCCAGCGGATTTTGGCGCCCATATTTTCCAGCATCATTATCAAGTCTTGCACTTGCGGTTCGGCCGCGGCGATCTGGATGGTTGATGTGCCTTCAATGCCGGCGGCCAGCATCATCGCGTTTTCCGTGGCGGTGACGGAAAATTCTTTTAAAACAATGTGCGCGGGTTTCAGCTCTTTGGGAGCTTCAAAGCAATAGGAATCGTTTTCCCGCCAGACTTTGATGCCGAATTGTTCAAACGCGTCCAGATGCGTGGAAATCGACCGCAACCCGATTTTGTCGCCGCCCGGATGGGGAACGCGGAACGACCGGAAGCGCGCCAAAAGCGGGCCGATGAGCAGTACGGAAACCCGCATTTTTTGAAATACTCCGAACGGAATTTTTTGCGGATCCAGATTCTTGGCGTTGATCCTCGCGGTGTGGTCGTCGATCCATTCAATTTCGCAACCGATCTGGTTCATTATTTCAATCTGGTTGAGCACATCGGTGACCAGCGGCAAGTTGGAAATGATGGAGGGTTCTTCGGACAAAAGCGTTGCCGCCAAAACCGGCCCGGCGCTGTTTTTATAGCCGGAAATTGTTACCTGGCCTTTGAGCGGATTGCCGCCTTTGACTAAAAATTTTTGGCTCATGAGATTGAATTTTAGGTATTTTTGGATTATCATACATTCTAAGGAATAAATTAGATTTTGTCTATGATGGCGCAAAAAAAACAAAAAAAAGCGGCGATTGATAAAAAATTAAAAATTGTTTGCATTGGCGGCGGTAATTTAATGCCTAAAGTGATTTTGGAACCGCTGAAAAAATATCCGGTACAATTGACGGGGATTACTTCAATGGTGGATAGCGGCGGAGCGGCCGGCCAGTTCAGGGAACGATTCGGGGTTTTGCCGCCCGGAGATATTCGTCGCCATGTTTTAGCGTTGTCCAATGCGCCTAAGTGGAAAAAACAGCTTTGGTCGTTTCGTTTTGGCAATGAGTCATTTGGCGTCGGGCATACGGGACATGTTTTGTCCAATGCGTTTATCGCTTGTTTGGAATTGAATTTAAAAAGTCATCGCAAAGCGATGGCAATCGTTTCGGAATTTATGGAACTTGGAGATAACCGCGCGTTGCCGATGATTATTGATAAGACCCATATTTTTGCCGAAATGGAAAACGGCGATATTCTTGAGGGCGAGCGGGAGATTGAGTTGTCGGAAAATCATGACGCAAATTTGAAAATCGGGAAAATTTTTCAAAAACCGGAATCAAAAATGTTTCCCGAATCAAAAAAAGCGATACTGGAAGCCGATTTGATCATACTTGGTCCGGGCGATCTTTATTCCAGTATTGCGCCGTGTTTTTTGCCAAAAGATGCACCGGCGATTTTTAAAAAATCCAAAGGTAAAAAGATTTTGGTGAGCAACACGGTGGCGCGTATCGGGGAAACGCATGGGTTCACGATTGCGAAATTCGCTGCCGAAGTGGAAAAATATATGGGTAGCGAATTGGATTTCGTTTTGTATCATAATGGAATTATTGATGATGATATTTTGAACTCGTATCGCAAAGAAAATCCCGAGATTGGCGAATTGCTGTCAATTGACGATGATTTGCCAAAAAATAAATTTATCGGTCGGGATATTTACAAAAAAAATAAGTTTGCCTATGATTCAAAAAAAGTTATTGCCAATATTTTTAAATTATTAAAACTGTAACGCTGTTGAAATCAAATATCAACAAAGTTTTTAAGCTGTTGATATTTGATTTCAACATTTGATTTCAACATTTTAAAAATTATCCGGGAAATTTTCAAACTCACGAGCTATAAATTACTTTGAGTTGCGAAACGCTTTGCATTTGGGGTCTATCCCTTGTGTAATCGCAAGGGTTAGACCCCTGTAATAGCATTCGTATTTAATGATTTCTTAATTCAAGAAAATTATAAATAATAAATGGCAGACAATAATAAAGAAAACAATCAATCGTTGCAGGCGGTGATTTTGGCCGGGGGGGAGTCGTTGCGATTTTGGCCGCTGAATCCAAGGCACAAAAGCTTGTTGCGGATTATGGGCAAGCCGCTGATTTGGTATACGATTGACGGTTTGCGGAAAATCGGCGTTGAAGATATTGTTATCGTGCAAGGATTGAAACGCGATATCGAAGAAGAACTGAAAAATTTTCCCGAAATTAAAAATATCAGCTACGCGATCCAGCCGGAAGCGAACGGAATGAGCGGGGCGATGATCGCGGCGAAAAGCCGTATCAAAGGGCAATTTTTCGTGGTATTCGCGCACAGCGTTGATTGCCAAGGCGCGGCCGAAAAGATGTTGGAGAAAAGCCGCCGGACCGGCGCCAGAACCGTGCTGGTCGGGCAGGAAACCAAAGATCCGTGGCTTTACGGCGTTGCCCGCTTGGAGGGAGACAAGCTGTTGGAAGTGATTGAAAAGCCGGAACAGGGCAAAGAGCCGTCGAACATCAAGATTAACGGTATTTATTTGCTGGACAATCGGTATTTTGATTATTTGGAAAAAGTTATCGGCACGGTTCATTTTAATAAAGAGTTTGAAGCCGCGGTTTTGGCCTATGCCAAGGAAAACGATTCCCGTATCGTGGAATTGGATAGAGATTATGAGGGCATATCGCTTAAATACCCGTGGCATTTGTTTAAGGTTCGGAAATATCTTTTTGATAATTTTCTGACCAAAAAAACGGTTGCCAGATCCGCTTGGGTCGCTAAAAACGCGACAATTGAAGGCAATGTTTTTATCGGTGAAAATGTAAAAATTTACGAAGGCGCGGTGATAAAAGGGCCGTGTTACATCGGCGAAAATTCCATTGTCGGCAACAATTCAATCGTGCGCGATTATTGCGATTTGGAAAATGGCGCGATGGTGGGCGCGCTTTGCGAAGCGGGGCGCGTGATTTTTCAGCCCGATGTCCATGTTCATTCGGGATATTTCGGCGATTCGATTTTTGATCGGGGAGTGAGGGTTGGCGCGGGTGCGATCACCGCCAATGTGCGGCTGGATCGGGAGCCGATATCCGCGCGGGTGAAAAAGGAGAGAGACGGTGTGAAAGTATTGGCCAAAGTTGACACGGGGCTAAAATCCCTGGGCACGATCATCGGCGAAAATTCCAAAATCGGGGCGCGCGCGACCATTTTGCCCGCCCGCTTTATCGGCAAAAATTGCCAAATCAACGCCGGCTCCATTGTTTCGCGCAATATGGACGACGACGGTAAAATTTGACTTTTTCGGCAAGGCGTGATAAGTAAAAAATATCAAGCAAAATATAGACCACGGAGATAATCCGTGTGTTGTGTTTTGTTTTTGCGATGGAGAGAAATAAAATGACAATAAGAATGACATCGGAGCAGTTAGAAAGTTTAGAAAAGATTTTAAATGAGCAAAAAATATCTTTCGAAATTATTGGAAGCAAGGAATTGCATTTAATAATTGAAATTTAAGTATTTAATGCTCCATGGCCAATTGCGATAATTGCGTATTGGCTTCCTTTTTTTATATGGAGGTGTGGTGTGGTAGAATGATAGTAAATTCAATTATCAATTGATAAATAATAAATGATAAACAGGAAAATTGGCAAAAAAACAAAGAATGAATTTGTCATCGGGGTGGACGGGGGAGGGACGAAGACCGCGTGCGCGCTGGCGGATTTGGACGGGAAAATTGTCGCGCGGTCGGCGGCGGGCGGGTCAAGCGTGCGCAACGCGGGGGCAAAATTGGCGATGGAGAATGTTGCCCAAGGAATTTATGATCTCATAAAAAGAAGAAAGAACGCCAAGATTGTTGCCGTTTTTATCGGTTTGCCGGCGATGGAAGAAGAATATAAAAACGAAAAAGTTGCGATTATCAAGGAACTTAAAAAGAATAAAAAAATAGCGAAAATTTTTAAGGGCAAAGTGAGTATCGGCTCTGACCAGTTTATTGCGTTTTGTTCCGGCGCTAGCGGAAAAGATGGAATTGTTGCGATTGCGGGTACTGGCAGTGCGACGCATGGTTGGAATAATGGTAAAGAGGTTTTGGTTAATAATCAAGGATGGGTAAGCAAGGGTGCGGCGGAATGGATTGGTAGCCAGGTTATGCAAGCGGTTGCCGAGTCGGTAGATGGCCGGGGCGAAAAAACAAGTTTGGTTGATTCTGTGTTTAAAAAATATAAATTTAACAACATTGATAAGTTGCTGAAATTTGTGTATCAAGATTCCAAATCAGATTTGCCGAAATTGGCGGTGTTATGCGATGAAGCGGCAATCGGCGGCGACAAAGTGGCGCGAGCGATTTTGCTGGCTGCAGGAAGAGAAATCGCACTGTCGGTGCGCGTGGCCGCTGCCAAGCTTAGTTTTTTTGAGCAAGTGCCGTTGGTGCTGGCGGGCGGGGTTTATAAATCGCGCTGGGTGGCTGATACCGCGATGAATGAGATTGAACGCTATTATCCCAAAAAGTTTGATTTTGTGGTTGTTGGCGATCCGGTCATCGGGGCGGTGAAGCTGGCTTTGGAAAATATAAAATAATTTTCAATGAATTATCAATTATCTTGAATTGCGAACCGCTTTGCATTTGGGGTCTATCCCTTGCGTAATCGCAAGGGTTAGACCGCTTTAAAGCATTCGCATTCAATGGTTTCGTAATTTAAAGCAATTATGCAATTTGCAAAAAAAGGCGGAGAACTGTATTTTTTGGCGATTGAGACTTCTTGCGACGACACTTCAATCAGCGTTTTGCGGGCAAAGGAGGATAAGGGGAAATTGGAGAAGATTGAGGCGCTGTCCAATGTTGTTTCTTCGCAAACCGAATTGCACGCCGGATACGGCGGAGTGTATCCGTTTTTGGCAAAACGCGAGCATCAGAAAAATCTGCCTTTCGTTTTTGAAGACGCGACAAAAAAATTTGATTTATCAAAATTAAAATTTATCGTCGTAACGCAAGGGCCGGGCTTGGATCCGTGCCTATGGACGGGAATAAATTTCGCGCAAGATTTGGCGAAGAAATACAACTTGCCGTTGGCGGGAGCCAATCATTTGGAGGCGCATTTTTTGGCGAATTTGATAACTTTGAAAATCGGCGAAGAAAAATTTGCCAAAAACTATTTGCCGGCGGTTTGTTTGGTGGTTTCGGGCGGACACACGCTGTTGTTCTTGGCTAGCGGCATCGGCGATTACAAATTGCTGGGACAAACCCAAGATGACGCGGCGGGCGAGTGTTTTGACAAAGCCGCGCGCATTTTGGGCTTGGGCTATCCCGGCGGCCCGGAGATTGCAAAATATGCCCAAAAATATTCTAAAAGGGTCGGACCCTTTTTGAATAAAAAGGGTCCGACCCTTTTAGATGCTCCTTCGGAAACCAAAGTCAAATTGCCGCGGCCGATGATTGCCCAAAAAAATTACAATTTCAGTTTTTCGGGATTGAAAACCGCGGTGCTGTACGCGCATCAAAAGCAGAACGAAGAAACGCGAAAATCGCCGGAATATCCGCGAATGATGAGTTTTGAGATTCAACAGGCGATCGTTGATGTGCTGGTTTCAAAAACGGCGCGGGCGGCCAAAGAATTTGCCGCCAAATCAATCATTATCGGCGGCGGCGTGAGCGCCAATGCGGCTTTGCGCGAGGCAATGCAAAAAGCGGCTGATGAACTGAATATGAAATTTCTCGCGCCCGGCGCGGATTTATCAATGGATAACGCGGCCATGGCCGGAGTCGCGGGCTACTTTGCTTTTAAAAGGGGGGAGGCGGTTGCCAGCCCTGATGATTTGACATCCGAACCGAATTTGGGAATATGAATTGGATTTGTAGGGGCGATTCCATGTAATCGCCCTTTTGGCTGTCAAATACAAGTAGAAATGTCATACCCGGAATTTAAGTAGAAATGTCATACTTGACTTTTGTAGAATTAGTATTGTTATTTCCGGAAAAATATTTTAACAATTGATTTTTGCGATTTCAGCGGCGATTTGTTTGCGCCAAGGATGATCCGCCGGTGGCTTGGAGATGATTCTTTTTGCCGGTATGGCGGCAATCAATTCTTTGGCTTTCAACGGCTTGGCCGGCAGGATTTTGAAGTTTAAATATTTATCCCGCAGACGGATCGCCAGCGATCCGTCGAGCCGCTCTTCCATCAAAATTTCATCCTTGCGGCGCACGGTGGCGATCTGCTCTTTGGCGATCTGTATCCATTGGTTTTTGAACCTTATCGTGAAATCATTCTGTACCCGCCTTTGCGATTGGACGGAAAATATCGCGTCAAGATTTGAACTTTGAAAATCGGGCAGCTGCCGGTGCAGATCGTTTTTCTTTTTGGGAATCACCGAAAATCTTTGATTGAAATCCGGAATGAATTCTTCTTTTAAGAATTTGCTGGCCGCGGCGATATCGCTGATGCCGCGCAATCGCAATTCCTTGACCAGCCGGTCCTGCAAAGTGTCAAAGAGCCGTTCGATTCGGCCTTTGGCTTGCGGGCTGTTGGCGGTGATCAGGGTTATATCCAGTTCCCGGGCGGCTCTCTGAAACTGGGTGATCATTTCGCTGTTGTCTTTTGCATTTTTGTGATTGATCTTATATGTACTGAATTTATCCAGGTAGATGGCTATCGGTTTGCCTGATTCTTGGAGGTAGCCTTTCCAGAATTGAAACACATTGATGACGCTTTCGCTATCCGTGAATTCCGCCCGGGTGATCCGGCCGGTGGCATCGTCGACGGAGGCCAACAAACAAGATTCATCGCCGCGTTTCTCAAACCAGAAGTGGTAACAGCCGTCGAATTGTTCCAGCTCGCCCGGCGATTCTTTGCGTTCTCTTTGGCAGCGGAATTCCTGGTTTTGTTTTCTTGGTTTGGGCATCCAAATCTTTTTTGCGATCATTAAATTGCGCGTGGTCTGCTTGCCAATTTTTATTCCTTCAACCTCAACCAGTTTTTCATGCGCCAAGGTCGGGCCGAAATCAGGATACTTTTCTGAAATTATTTGTCCGGATTTTTCCCAGATTTTAAGATCGGTCTTATTGTTGCTTTGCTTGCCTCGCAAGCCGTGAATGATCCCATTGGCGCCTTTCTCCCGCACTTTGTTGCGCAATCGCTTTACCTGCCTTACCGACCGCCCCAGCTGCTTGGCCGCATCGCCCGGAGTGATTTCTTTGGCGATCAATTTTCTTATTACTTCATACCTGTCCAGCTCTTTTTGCGTCATCTTGAATAATTCTTTTTCCATATTGGTGGGTTATGTTTTATCCACCAATCATACCAGGTATGACATTTCTACTTGGACGCAAGTATGACATTACTACTTTTAAATGACATAATCGCCCTTTTGGCTTGACAAAACATTGTTATGAATATATATTCATAATTTAAGGCGTCTTAAAAGGTCGGGATAAAAAATACATTGATGTCGGGGTATTAACCCCGCCATCAACCAAAGGATGTTTCCTTTGGAATCCTCATTCTTTTTGTTCCCCGCGGCAAGCTGACGGGGTATAAAAAGAATAAAAATTTTAATCGATTTGGAATTCTTAATAAGGATTTCAAATAAAAATTATGCCGAGATTTGATCAAACCGGTCCGATGGGCCAAGGCCCGCGCACCGGCAGGGGAATGGGTCCTTGCGGCGGCGGAATGGGCTGGGGAGGCGGTTGCGGCTGGGGCCGCGGAATGGGAATGGGATTTGGCCGCCGGAGATTTATTTCTCCCAAGAATGAGGCGGCGGCGCTGGAGGAAGAAGCGGTGATGCTGGAAGAAGAATTGAAAGCGATAAAAGAGGAAATCGCCGCGCTGAAAAAAGAAAAATGATCAAAATGGCCGGTTGCGGTGTCGCAAGGCGGAATCTTGCGGCACCTTGCCGTTTGAAAAAAAAGATTTTTCGCGGTATTCTGGAATCGGAATAAAAAAACATCAATGGCAATTTTACTAATGATTATTTTGGCGAGTTTTGCGATTACTCTGTGCGTTTGGGCGGCAGTGTTGTTTTTGATGTTTAAAAAAGAAATTCTGGAAAAAATCTTAATGTTTTTGGTGTCGCTGTCGGCGGGAGCTTTGATGGGCGGCGCGTTTTTGCATCTTTTGCCCGAAGCGGCCGAAGAGCTGGAATCGGAATTGTTGTTCGGCGTGTTTCTGGCGTCGTTCGTTTTTTTCTTTTTGCTGGAAAAGATTATTCATTGGCGGCATTGCCACAAAGCCGACTGCGAAATACATTCTTTCGGATATATGAATCTCGCGGGCGACGCGGTGCATAATTTTATTGACGGACTGACGATTGCCAGCACATTTATGGTGAATCCCGCGCTGGGCATATCCACGACGCTGGCGGTGGCGATTCACGAAATTCCGCAAGAAATCGGCGATTTCGGCGTGCTGGTCTATTCGGGATTTAAAAAGAAAACCGCGCTTTTGATCAATTACGCGGTGGCGATGACCGTGGTGATCGGCGGTATCGCGGGCTATTTTTTCTTTTCGCATTTGCAAAGCGCTTTGCCGTATCTTTTGCCGTTTGCCGCCGGCGGATTTGTTTATATCGCCGCGTCGGATTTGATGCCCGAAATTCGCAAAGAAATGAATTTTAAAAAATCAATGATTTCTTTTTCGGTGTTTATCGCCGGAATATTGATGATGTATTTAGTCAAATCGATCGGCGAATAAATTTTTTAACAATGCGGAAATTGGAACGGAAAAACAACGCTTAAAGCCGTAAATCGGTTGCTAATCTCAAAAGGGTCCGACCCTTTTTAAAAAGGGTCGGACCCTTTTGAAAAATTTTATAAAATTATGGTCAGGCCCAGATTGTGCCGCAGAATAAAATTTAATCCGGAAGTCAATTATTTTAAACCGCAGGGGATACCCGTGCGCTGTTTGGAAGTGGTTGAAATGTCGCTGGAAGAAATGGAAGCGTTGCGTTTGAAAAATTTGAAAGGATTGGAGCAAATTCAAGCCGCGCAAAAAATGAACACCTCGCAAAGCACCTTCGCGCGCATTCTGGCATCCGCCCACCAAAAAATCGCCGACGCCCTGATTAACGGCAAAGCGATTAAGATAGAAAAATAATCCTTAATCTTTAACGAAAATCCGCCCTGTATGGAGCGGATTTTTTGTGCCGAAGGTGGGAGTTGAACCCACACGAGGTTGCCCTCACAGCATTTTGAGTGCTGCGTGTATGCCAGTTTCACCACTTCGGCAAAAAGTTAGGAACTAAAGATAACAATGACATAATGCACCGCCAATCTTCAAATTGATGATTGTAGGGTAGCGCGAAATTGGGGAAAAATCAAGAGAAAAATAAAAATTTAAAATGTAAAAATCAAAAATCAAAATGACAATGTAAAATTTAAAATTATTGAATTATAAATTTTACATTTTTAATTGTCATTTTTCATTTTGATTTTTCAATTTTGCATTTGCTGAACATTCTTTGTTGGAGCATTTCACTTGCTTGCGTTTGGTTTCGATCATTATGCTGCCGCATTTTTCGCACTTGGCGCCGGTGGGTTTGTCCCAGAGGGCGAAGTCGCAATCGGGGTAGGCCGAACAGCCGTAGAAAATTTTTCGTTTTTTCGTTTTCTTTTCCACGATGTGGCCGGTCCCGCATTTGGGGCAGGGGATTTCCACATCAAACGCGGGCTTGGCCGGTTCCATATTTTCGGTGTGCTTGCATTCCGGAAATTTGGGGCAGGCGTAGAATTTTCCGAAGCGTCCCATTTTAATCACCAGATTCGCGCCGCACTTGGGGCAAATTTTATCGGTGGCGACCACTTGGGTTTTTTTGCTTTCCACTTCTTTATATTTGGCATCCAAGTTTTCCTTGAACGGCGCGTAGAAATCGCGCATCATCTTTACCCAATCCATCGACCCTTGGGCGATTTCATCGAATTCTTCTTCCATTTTGGCGGTAAAACCGATATCCACGATCCGCGGAAAGTGCGCCACCAGAATGTCATTGACCATCAGACCCATTTCCGTGGGTTTGAAAGATTTTTTATCGTCTTTTTCAATATAGTTGCGGGTTTGAATCGTAGTGATGATCGGCGCGTAGGTTGACGGCCGCCCGATGCCGAATTCTTCCAGAGCTTTGATCAGGCTGGCTTCATTGAAGCGCGCCGGCGGCTTGGTGAAATGCTGGGTCGGATCAAGTTTGATAAATTCCAAATCTTCGGCGGTTTCCATCGCCGGCAAGTCAACCGGTTCGAATTTTGAGGGATAGACTTTCAAATAACCGTCGAATTTCAAGGTTTGGCCGTTGGCCTTGAAGCCATAATTCGTGTTTGAAACTCCAATCGCGTCAATATCAACGCTCATGCCGTCAAAAATCGCGGGTGTCATTTGGCAGGCGATAAATCTTTGCCAGATCAGCTCGTATAATTTATATTGCGGCCGGGTGAGATTTTTGTCGGTTTGAGCCATTTCCGGGGTTTGCTCCGGGTAGGCCGGCCGGATGGCTTCGTGGGCTTCTTGGGCGCCCTTGGCTTTGGTTTTGTAGGTGTTGTACCCGCCGGGATGGTATTGTTCTCCGTAAGTTTGAATGATGAATTGTTTTGCCGCCGCCAGCGACTGCTCCGACAAATTGAGCGAGTCGGTGCGGTGGTAGGTGATCAATCCCATTTCGTACAATTGTTGGGCGGTCATCATTGCGGCTTTGGCCGTGAGGTGGAATTTTTGCCACGCGGCTTGCTGGAGAGTGGAAGTGGTGAACGGCGGGTTTGGATTCTTGCGGGTTTCTTTTTTATCAATCGCGACGATGGAATAGCGCGCGTTTTCAAGGCCATTTTGAATATCAATCGCTTTGGCTTCATCGGTGATTTCCAGCTTGTCCAAAACTTTTTCGTTGATTTTCACCAGCTTGGCGGCAAATTCTTTGAGCGGTTGTTTTTTGGTGTTTTTGAGGGTCGCTAAAACTTCCCAGTATTCTTCGGGCTTGAAGGCTTCAATTTCGCGTTCGCGCTCGGCAATGAGCCGTACGGCCACGGACTGGACGCGGCCGGCCGACAGGCCTTTGGCGATTTTTTTCCAAAGGAAAGGGGAAAGTTGATAGCCGACGATGCGATCCAAAACGCGGCGCGCTTGCTGGGCGTTGACCAAGTTAAAATCAAGTTCCCGGGGGTTTCGCAGGGCTTCATCAATGGCGCGTTTGGTGATTTCGTGGAATTCAATGCGCCGATAAGCCGGGCCTTCAATTTTTTTGGTGGCCGGTTTGTCCAGTTTCAGGGCTTCGATCAAATGCCACGCGATGGCTTCGCCTTCGCGGTCCGGATCAGTGCTTAAAAATATCTTGTCGGCTTTTTTAACTTCGGCTTTGAGTTCTTTAATCGTGGTTTTGCCTTTGGCGGTGAGGGTGTATTTCGGCGTGAAATTATTTTCAAGATCAACGCCAAAAGAGCCCTTGGGCAGATCGCGCACATGGCCGTACGATGACAGAATTTTATAGTTCGAACCTAAAAATTTTTGCAAAGTCCGGGCTTTTGTGGGCGATTCGACAATGATGAGATCCATAAAAATTAAAAATGTAAATATCAAAAATCAAAATGACAATTTAAAATGTAAAAAATTTGAATCCAATAATTTTAAATTTTACACTGTCATTTTCCATTTTGATTTTTCGATTTTAAATTAATTGTTCAGGCAGTATTCCCCGTTGCCCAAATCGCGGATGATATTGTTGATTTCCATAACCGGGATCAGGCCGATCACGGTTGGGGCGGGGAGTTTGGCGGCCAGAATTATTTGATTGATATCCAACGCTCCGTTTTTTAACGCGTCGAGAATTTTTTGCTCTTCGGGGGTACCCGCCGTTGCCGCGATTTTCGGCGATATTGGCGCGATACCCAAGGCGTTTAGAATATCCAAGGCGGAGTCGCAGGCCAGCCCGCCTTTCTTTAACAGCCAATTACAGCCCTTGGAGTTTGTCGAGTAGATCGATCCGGGAACCGCGAACACCGGTTTGTGCTGTTTGCGACCCCATTCGGCGGTGATGAGCGAACCGGATTTTTCCTTGGCTTCGATGACCAGAACTGCCAGCGACAGGCCGGCGATGATGCGGTTGCGCTGGGGGAAAGAGTAGTTGGTGGCTTTAAAGCTTGCCGGGTATTCGCTGACCAAACAACCGCCAGTATTAACCACTTTTGTCGCCAAGTCAAGGTTTTGTTTGGGGAAAAACGATTTTTCGTCCAATCCGGTGCCGATTACGCCAACGGTCAAGCCGTTGCATTCCAAGGCGGTTTGATGAGCCAAGGTATCAATACCCGGCGCCATACCGGAGATAACGCAAACGCCGGCGCGGGACAATCCGCTCACAATATCGTGGACGGCTTGCTTGCCATAGGTGGACGGGATACGCGAACCAACCACGGCCACGCACGGTTTAACCGGATCCAAAATACCGCGCAAATATAATTCTTTGGGCCGTGAGGGGATGGTGCGCAAGCAATTGGGGAATTCAATATCGGCTTCAGTGATATGTTTGATGTTGTAATCCATCACTTTTTTACTATACACCATTTTTAAACTTGCAAAAAATTTTATAAGGAGGAGATGAAAAATGAGTAATAAGGAGGGGTTGTCGGAGGTTAAAAAATAGAGACCATTGACACTATCAAGAAATTTTTAATTTTTTGGAAGGGCTGGTCTTTTTTTGTTTCCAAAATGCAGTTTGTGCAAGGTCGCACCTTGCCGATTATGGCAAGGTGCGACCTTGAAAATGCTAAATTATTGGTTGAATTCGGTCATTGATTTTTCGATTCCTTCAGCCAGCGCGGTTTCTATGGCCGAGACGGTCAAATCAACAGCTTTGTCGAATTCTATTTGCTCCTTGGGGGAGATTTTTTTTAGAACCAATTTGTCGCCGGGGATTTTTTTCAGGGTCGCGGTATGGGGCGCGATGCCGACGCGGAAGCGGACAAAATTTTTGGTTTTCATTTGGTCAATAATCGATTGCGCGCCTTTGTGGCCGGCGGCGTTGCGGTTTTGGGAAATTTTTATTTTTCCAAGAGGGATGTCCAAATCGTCGTTGATAACCCAGAGATTGTCAAACTTTTTGTTTTTAAACAGGGAATAGCGCTTGGCCAACCGCTTGGCCGCGATCCCGGATTTATTCATAAATGTTTGCGGCTTGGCTAGAATAACGGTCTTGCCGCCGAATTCGCCCGCCGAAACCATCGCGTTATCTTCGACCATCGCAAAATCGCCAAAATTGTGTTTTTTGGCAAACGCGTCCGCGGCCATAAAACCCATATTGTGCCGGGTGCGGCGATAATCCTGCCCGGGATTGCCCAACCCGACGATTAAGATAGTTTTTTGCTCCATAATTGAGTAATTATAGCAGAATCGGACGACTTGCGGAAGTTGTTTTCTTTTGTTATGATAAAAGCATATTTTAATCAAATTTTCATTATGTCATCGGCAATCAAAAGCGCGGGCGGATTTGTTTGGGAAGTGGCCAAGATCGTGGTTTTGGCGTTTGCCATCGTGATTCCGGTGCGTTATTTTCTGTTTCAGCCGTTCGTGATCCAAGGATCATCGATGGAGCCGAATTTCCACGAGGCGGATTATTTGATCGTTGACGAACTGTCCTATCGGTTCCGGGCGCCGGAGCGGGGAGAGGTGGTGGTTTTCAAATATCCTTTAGACACCTCCAAACGCTTTATCAAGCGGGTGATCGGCCTTCCGGGCGAAACCGTGGAGATCAAAAGCGGCAATGTTGTTGTTACCGCGGTTGACGGTACAACCATGACATTGAGCGAACCGTACATTCCGTCGAATCTTAAAGCGCCGGATATGAGTTCGTACAAGCTGGGCGACGGCCAGTATTTTGTTTTGGGGGACAACCGGCCGTACTCTTCCGACTCTCAAGATTGGGGGGAGCTGCCCAAAAAAGATATCATCGGTCGGGTGGAAGTGCGCTTGTGGCCGCTGGACCAGATATCCTTGTTTGAAACACCGAAGTACTAAAAATTAAAAATGTAAAAATCAAAATGAAAAATGACAGTTCAAAATTTAAAATGAAACAATTTTAAAATTTGATAATTTTTAATTTTACATTGTCATTTTTCATTTTGATTTTTATCTTTTAACTTTGTTCGATGAAACCAAAATTCCAATCGGTTACCGGTATGCACGACATTCTTCCGGATGATCAGAAATATTACGAAAAAGTCTATGAAACCGCCAAGGAGATCGCGGAGTTTTATAATTTTAACCGCATTGAAACGCCGATTTTGGAAGACAGCGATCTTTTTGTGAAAAGCACGGGCGCCACGACCGATATCGTGCAAAAACAAATGTATTCGCTCAAGACCCGGGGCGGAGATAATTTGACTCTGCGGCCCGAGGGGACGCCGTCAATCGTTCGTTCTTATTTGGAAAACGGAATGGCCAACTGGCCCCAGCCGGTCAGGCTTTGGTATTACGGGCCGTTTTTCCGCAGCGAAAAGCCGCAAGCGGGCCGTTACCGGCAGTTTTGGCAGTTGGGGTTTGAAGTCTTTGGCCAAACGGGCGCGATCATCGACGCGCAGATCATTCAAATTTATTATAATATTCTAAAGGAACTCGGGCTGGGGAATATCGCCATTGAAATCAACAGCATCGGCGACGCGTTGTGCCGGCCGTATTACCGCAAAACTTTGGCCGGTTATTTGCGCGGCCGCGAATCGGCTTTGTGCGCGGATTGCAAGCGCCGGGTCAAAGAAAATCCTTTGCGGGTGCTGGATTGCAAAGAGAACAAATGCCAAGCCGTCCGCGCGCAGGCGCCGCAGATCGTGGATCATCTTTGCGAAGAATGCAAAAGTCATTTTAAAGAAGTTTTGGAATACTTGGAAGAAATCGGCTTGCCTTACCGGCTCAATCCCTATTTGGTGCGCGGTTTGGATTATTACACGCGCACGGTTTTCGAAATTTACCAAGGCGGGCAGGATAGCCGCGGGCAGATGGCCATGGGCGGCGGCGGCCGTTACGACGGATTGGTGAAAGTTCTGGGAGGCAAGGAAACGCCGGCCATGGGCGGCGCTTTGGGGGTCGATCGGATCGTTCTGGCGATGAAGGCCGCCGATATCAAAGTGGGCGAGGAGAAAAAAGCCAAAGTATTTTTGGCGCAATTGGGAGTTTTGGGCAAGAAGAAAAGTTTGAAGCTGTTCGAGGAATTGCGCCAAGCCGGCATTTCGGCCGGAGAATCGTTTGATCGCGATTCGCTCAAATCGCAATTGAAAATCGCCGATAAATACGGCGCCAGATTCACCTTGCTCTTGGGGCAGAAAGAAGCGCTTGAAGGGTCGATTATTCTGCGCGATATGGAAACCGGCAAGCAGGAAAGCCTGAAGCTGGGCACGGTGGTGGGCGAGATCAAAAAGAGATTTAAGAAGTAAAAATGGTTGACATCCTGCCAAATTTAAGCAATACTATGGATTGTGTCTTTTGCAAAATCATCAAAGGGGAAATACCGGCCAAAATTGTGTTTGAAAACGATTTCGCGCTGGCGTTCGAGAATATCAAGCCGGTGTACCCGGTGCATACTTTGATAATTCCCAAAAAACATATTGCCAATATTCAAGAGGCAAGCGCGGATGATCGGGAATGTCTGGCCGAAATGATGCTGGCGATTCCCGAAATTGCCAAGATCAAGGGGGTGGACAAAAGCGGTTACCGCTTGATTGTCAATTGCGGCAAAGACTCCGGCCAAAGCGTTGGTCATTTGCACATCCATTTGGTGGGCGGCCAAGAATTGCCGTTTGCCGTCGGCTAGAAATCATAGAATAATTTAAACATTTAATCATAAAATAAATACAATGGCTTTAGAAATCAAAAGAAAACAGCGGGAGAATGTGCAGGCGATGATGAGGCGTTTTCAAAAGGCGGTGCAACAGAGCGGTATTTTATTGGAAACGCGCAAGCGGCAATTTGTCAAGCGCGTGAAATCCGACAATATGCAGAAAAAATCCGCGTTGCGCAAAGTGGAAACCAAGAAAAAATACGACCTGATCAAGAAGATGAAGAAATCTTAAACGGTCATCATCGACTTTTTTAACCGGAATACGAATTTAAAATCACGGTAGGGGCGAATAATAATTCGCCCTTGCGATTTAAATACTATGCTCAAGAATAAAATCGACGACGATTTCAAAGCCGCTTTCAAAGCCAAAGATGAAGCGGTTGTTTCGGTTCTGAAAATGCTCAAGGCCGCGATTTTGAACAAAACCAAAGATAAGGAATTCTTGTTCAACAAGCAAGGCAAAGATATCGCCCAGGCAACGCTTGGCGACGAAGAGATTGTCGATGTGGTTTCGGCGGAAATCAAAAAATTAAGAGATTCGCTGGCATTGTTCGACCGGGGCGGCCGCGTCGATCTGGCCGAAGGCGCCAAGGCCGAGATTGCGATTTTGATGCGCTATTTACCGGAACAATTGAGCGAGGACGAAATCAAAAAATTGGTATCCGAAGCCGTGGCGCAGAGCGGCGCGGCCGCTGTCAAAGATATGGGCAAGGTGATGGGAATTTTGATGCCCAAAATGAAGGGTAAGGCGGATACCGGACTGGTAAGCAAGCTGGTCAAGGAAGCGCTGTCATAAAAACATAAGATTTTTTGAATTAAGAAACCATTAAATTCAAATACTCTAAAGGGGTCTGACCCTTGCGATTACCCCTCGCAAAAGCCTCGGGACAAGCGCAAGGGATAGACCCCAAAATGCAAAGCGTTTCGCAATTCAAAATAAGATTATAAAAAAATAAAATCGGGAAAAAACAGGGAAATCCTGTTTTTTGTTGCAATAAAATTTGATGTTATGTTAAAATCATCGTTATGGAAAAGCAATTTTCAAAATTCGGAAAGCCGTGCGGTTGCCGCAAGGGAATCGCGCTAATGGTCGCGTTTTTTGTTATTTTGGCCGCGTCCGCGCTTTGGTTGTTGATCGGCCAGTATAATTCATATGCCGGATGAGAAAGGAAATAAAAATATGGGCGCGGCCGTAAAAGAAGTTATGGCTTTGATGTCAAAACACAGGATGGTCTTGATTGCGCTGGCGCTGGCGGTTTTCGCGTTGGTTGGAATTCGTTTTTTTAATTTTTTAAATCTATATGAGGCGCGGGCGGATGATCGGGAATGGAAAAATTTCGCCGAAGATATTTATGGATTTTCAATGGATTATCCGGCGAACTGGTCGCTTGATGTTGATTATGACCGCTATGCCAAAGGGTTGATGAGCGCGGAATTGAACAATAAAAAATGCGGTTTTAGCTATAAAAAATGCGATAATGATTGCGCCGATATCCGGATTATCGCGGGCAAAAAACCCGGGGGCGGAGAATCCCAGGGATTGTTTACCCAATTGTACGAAGATTTTATGATGGTGCGCGATTTTTCGACCGCATCGCTGATAAGCACGCTTGATTTCAATTCCAAAAAGGTTTTCAAAGTAGCCAGCGATCAGCCGACTTTGGCGTTAACCGGCGCTTGCGCCGGTCCGTTCTATACTTTTGAAACCGATTCCGGTTATTTTGTTTATGTTTTCGCCGGCTACGGCGCCAACGCCCTTTCGGTTGATGATGAAACGCGCAAGATCATCGATTCCATCAAAATCATCGGCGGCGGATAACCGCTCTTAATCCGCGAAAGATTTTAAAACAGGACTTGGTCCTGTTTTTTGCTGTTTATGTCTGGTAAAATAAAATTAAAACGAATAAAAATCAATTCATGAAACAAAATGTAATATTGTTGGCGGGATTGGTTGTTTTGGCGGCCGCATCGGCCGGCGTCGGAATTTGGATTTATCAAACGCAAACCGTGCCGGAACAAAGCCAATCCGAAACCGAAACCCCGCCGCCCGAAAGAAATGATTTGGCGGCGGGAAGGCGGGAAGCGGCAATTGTCCCGAAAAAGCTTTCGCGCGTTTTCAGTTCCGGCGCGATTTTCAATATTGCTTGGGACGCCGGCCAGCTTGCCGAGATTCAGGGATGTTCCGGCGGCGTGGCCGACTGTCAGATTGCGGCGTTAAAAAAACTTGGCGCCGGCGAAGACGCGATTGAATTTTGGCGCGAATCGGATTGGGGGTTGATGGCAAATTATATCGGCTATGGCGATTATCAAAACGGATATTATGCCGTCCTTGATGTTTTGAATCCGCTGGCGGCCAACAGCAATCATCAGTTCGCTTTGTATGATGTTGGTGAAAATATCTGGTACTTGATGGCGACCGATTTTTCAAAAATTTCCGATAACGGCCGTTTGGCGGAAGAATTTCCGCCCGGCCGGGAAGTTTCATTTTCCAACGGTGAACGGATCGGATTGGATAAAACCGGCGGGCTTGTTTTTACTTTTGACATTACGACCGGTTGCCGCGCTTGCGGCACGGGTTATCGCGCCGTGATCAGCTATGAAATCGATCTGCGAAATTCTCAAGTTTATGCCGATCTTCTGGGATTTTGCGCCGAAGACGCAACAACCGATGGCAAATATCCGGCATGCTCGGATAAAAACCGAATCTTGTCTTTGTAATTTTTGTAAAATATGGCGAAATTGCGATTAATTTTGCCAATTGCCCAATTATCCAAAAAACTATGAAATCAAATCAAAACGGGTTTGCGATGTTTGTCGGTGTTTTAATCGTGCTGTCGCTGGCGGCGATTGTTGTTGGTGCGTATTTTTATTTCGTAAACAGAAATAATGTTAAAAGTTATGATACCGATCAAAGTCATTATACCGATCAAGGAAATATGACAGTGAGCGGTGATTTAATGGAGGATGGCGCTTGTAATTTCCAACTGGATTATGATGGAGGGGATGGTGAATCTAATTTTGCCGAATTTCTCGATATTCCGGAATTTAAAAACAGATGCGACGAAGTGAAGCAATATGTTGGCAAAAAAGTGGAAATCAGAGGTCATGTTTTCGGTCAGAGTTTTAGCGAGCCGTGCAGCTGCATACCGATCGGCTACATTGAAAATGTTGAGTCGTTTTCTTTGGCGCAACCGGATACTCAAGTACCGCAAATAAATCAATAAGTTAAAATCAAGCAAAATGCTAACCCTTTGCGCGCCATAGTTTTGTGATTGTTTGCGCGGTTGCCAATTCCTTATGAATGGAAATATCGCCGCGATCGGGTATTACTTTTTGGGCGATGGTGGTACAATGGGATTACTAACTTAAATCTATGGCGAGGAGGAAAAAGGGGGTTAATTACAATTTCATATTGATTGTTTTGGGGTTGGCGGCGGGCGTTTGGTTCGCCGCGGATTTTTATTTCAATGTTTATCGCCATCCGCAAAAAGAGGTTGCGGTCGAACAGGTCGCGACAACAACGGCGCCGAGCGAAAAATCCGCGACAACCCCTGAAGCCGCCGCGCCGGTTTTGGAGAATGGGTTTAAAAACGAAACTTGGCGCGACGCGCGGCTTGGGATTGAATTCCAATATCCGGTTTTCGCGGCCGGCGATCAAGGATGCCCGAAATTGGAAAAGACCGATGGCGGATTTTCGCTGGGAATATTCTATTTCTTGGAAAGCGCCGCCCGCGGCTCGCTGGCTGATTTTGTCGATGGCCAACTTATGGGAATGACGGTTGACGGCCGGGCGGATATTTCCGTGGCGGGCAAACCGGCCAAGAAAATTGATTATGAAACGGCAGGGATGGGATTTAGCGGCAGCGCGGTTTTTCTTGAAAACGGCGAAAAATTCTACGAATTCGGGTTTTTGGCCAACGAATCATCGACTGAGTGCGGCGGCATTGACGATTACGAGGACCGGGTTTATCAATCGGTGATTTCCACTTTGAAATTCACGAATTAAGGCGCATGCCCGGGGACGCATGGCCGGGGCGATTGCGTTCGCCTTTTTTGTTTGTTAAAATAATTGATTAGCGCGGGGAGATTTTTAATGAAAACTAATGTTGAAATAAATAGCTTGGTTAAAGCGGCGGTAAATCAGAAGCTGGTAAAAAAAACCGCCGTTGCCGTTATCGGCGGGGAGGCAAAAGATGTGTCCGATGCCCGCAATGTTGAAGTTTCGATTGTGATCGCGGGTCCGAAAAAAATTCGCGAGATCAACAAAAAATACCGCAAAAGAGACCAGGTAACCGATGTCCTATCGTTTGTCGAAGAAGATGCGGACCAAGACTGCGGACACCCCCGGGTATTGGGGGAATTGGTCATCTGCGCCAAACAGGTAAAAGACGACGCCCGGGAAACCGGAGTTTCGGCGGAATACGAATTGGCGTGGGCTGTGGTTCACGGAATGCTGCACCTGTTCGGCTATGACCACGAAAAAAATAAGGCGGCGGCGATTGAAATGAGACGAAAGGAACAATTTTATTTGTCGCAATTCAAAGATGTTTTTAAATTTAAAGTTAAAAAATCAAAATGAAAAATGACAATTTGCGCCATAGGCGCACCCGTCCTTTGGCGGGGAAAATGTTAAAATGCCGCGATAAAAACATTTTATGATTTTACATTGTCATTTTGATTTTTGATTTTTACATTTTACAATTTTAGTTTCATGGCAAAATTTCCAATACTAATTACCGGTTTGGATATCGGTACCAGTTCTATAAAGATCGTGGTGGCCCAGAAAAAGGCGGCCGGAGAGGGGTTGGACACTATCTACGCGGGACAGCGTCCGTCGCGGGGAGTGAGGCGCGGAGTGGTGGTCGATGTCGAAGCCGCGGCGCGATGCGTGCAAGAAGTTGTCAAAGACGCCGAGCTGGCGGTGGGCCGCAAGTTGCCCGGGGCGTATATCAGCGTGGGCGGCAGCCATATATTTTGCACGCCTTCCCACGGGTTGGTATCGGTTTCCCGGGCCGATGGCAATATCTCCGCCGAAGATGTCGATCGGGTTTTGCAGGCGGCGCGCACGATTTCGTTGTCATCGAACAAGGAAATCGTCGATGTTTATCCGCGCGAATTCGCGGTCGACGGCGAAAGCGGAGTGAAGGACGCGATCGGTATGCGCGGAGTGAGGTTGGAAGCGGAGGTTTTGATCGTGGCGGGGTTCACTCCTTATTTGAGAAATTCCGATCAAACGGTTCTAAAAGGCGGTTTGGAGATATTGAATCGCGCGCCGTCGGTGATCGCGGCCGCGGCCGCGGCGCTGTCCGATCAGCAAAAAGAATTGGGCGTGGCGATATTGGATATCGGCGCCGGCACATCAAGTCTTGCGGTTTATGAAGAAGGCGATCTTCTGCATATGGCCGTTTTGCCGGTCGGATCGTCGAATATTACCAACGATATTGCCATCGGCGCCAAGACTGATATTGAAACCGCCGAGCGTTTGAAAATAGAAAAAGGAATTTGCGTTTTCAAGGGCGGCGACAAAAAGATTTATCTGAGCGCGGAACAAGGAGGGGAAGAGGCGAAGGAACACTCTTCCAATGCCGGACAGCCGTCGTTTTCGCGAAACTTGGGCGGGTCAAGCCGGGGACGGGACGGCGGAGCCGCGATTTTTTCGCAAAGGTTGATTTCAAAAATAATTCAGGAAAGAGTGGCCGAGATTTTTGAATTGGCGAATAAGGAATTGAAAAAAATCAGCCGCGATAAAAAATTGCCGGCGGGCATTGTGCTCACCGGCGGCGGAGTGAAATTGCCGCGTATCGAGGAACTGGCAAGGAAAACATTTCAATTGACCGTGAGCGTGGGCGTGCCGCGCGGGTTTGACAATATCGATCAGGATCCGGCGTTGGCGGCGGCCTGCGGATTGGCCGCGGCGGGGTGGAAAGAGCAGGAGGATGAGAGCGGAGGCGTTTCGCCGCGTTTCTCGATGAACGGCAATGGCTGGGACAAAATAAAAAAGTTTTTCAAGATATTCATACCGTAGGAGCGGTCGCGGGGTTTTCCGGGAGGGTGGTAACGAAAATTTAAAATGTAAAAATCAAAAATCAAAATGACAATGCAAAATGTAAAATGTCCGCGCATTTTGAACTTTTAATTTTAAATTGTCATTTTTTATTTTGATTTTTTAACTTTAAATTTCTGCAGGGTATGTTTAATCCAATCAACATAAAAGTGCTGGGGGTGGGGGGATCGGGGTGCAACGCGATCGGAAGGATGGAAAAGGATCGTATCCGCGGCGTGGAATTGGTCGCGCTGAATTCCGATTATCAAGATTTGAAAAAGGTCAAAGCCGACGCCAAAATCCAGATTGGCCGCAAACTGACGCAGGGATTGGGAACCGGCATGAATCCGGAAATGGGCCGCAAAGCCGCCGAAGAACAGCGCGAAGAAATAAAAAAAGCGATTGAAGGCGCGGGAATGGTTTTTGTCGCTTGCGGCTTGGGCGGCGGTACGGGTTCGGGCGCGGCGCCGGTGGTTGCCGAAATCGCCAAAAATTCGGGAGCGTTAACCGTGGCGGTGGTAACCCGGCCGTTTTCGTTTGAAGGTTCATACCGCCAGCGCGTCGCCCAGGAAAGCATTGATTCAATCAAGGGCAAGGTTGATTCGCTGATTTCGATTTCCAACGACAAATTGCTGGCAACGCTTAATCCCAACACGACTTTGACCAACGCGTTTTGGATTTGCGACGAAATTTTGCGCCAGGCGGTGCAAAGCATTTCGGATTTGGTTTTATCGCCGGGCATAATCAATGTCGATTTTGCGGATGTGAGATCGATTCTTAAAGATTCCGGCCGCGCGGTTTTCGGCATCGGTCGGGCCAAAGGCGAAAAGCGGGCCGAAGCGGCGGCCCGGGCGGCGATTGAATCGCCGCTGTTTGATGTTCCGGCGCGCGGCGCCAAGGGCGTGTTATTCAATGTTTCCGGCGGCGCCGACATCAGTCTTTCCGAAATTGAAGAATCGGCAAAAATCATAACTTCGGAAATCAATCCGCAGGCGCGGGTGATTTTCGGTGCGGTTCACGACCAAACTTTGCCCAAAGGCGAAATCAAGATCACGGTCGTGGCCACGGGCTTCTGAAAAATCATAAATCCGAAGCGCGAATCTCGAAATCCGGATTTGCCATTTTGTGGGCGAAGTATTTTTTAATCAAGGAATGAGCACGAAATTGTTTCCGGTGCGGAAGCGAAAACCGGTAGGGCGCTAGCAGGTATGCGGTTAGTTTTTTGGATGGATTCAAACAATTTGTCTTTGACATTTAACTGTATTTCTTTAATTGTTAACTACTATGAATAACAGACTTGTTCTTTCAGTTGTTGGGGGAATATTGTTCTTGTTTGTAGTGGTGTTTGGGTATTGGTATGTGGCGAAGCGCGATTCTTCGCGTTCTTACACTGAAACCATTTCCTCTCTGAAAGGAATGGAATCGTATGTTCCAATAGCATTCCCTATACACACCGCTGTTGATGCGGGTCGTTTTGCCATAGGGTTTGCAGAGGTTCGCGCCGAGCTTGTGCGTGCGGAAGAAGAGGCTAAATACCCGGGATGGCGGATAACCACTTTTCGGAAGGAAGAAGGCGTGTGGTTTGTGGATATCGAGTCCCAAGGGAAGATATTGCCCAGTTATTCTTGCGAACTCACCGTTGTCCGCAGTGGAGATGTAGAATATGTAAAGCGATGCTCGTATAACAAATAATACTTTAACCGATATCATCGCTTCGTACCGCCGCGCTCTTGAGTAACGGGAAAATGATTACCTGCGATTGATTTCTTAATTTGAATAAAAAAATAAAAAAAACAAAAAAAATGGATAGAAAAAATATGGCCAAGTTATTTTTTGTCGTTCCCGTGTTGTTTGTAATAAGTTTTGTTCCATCGGTATACGGGGCTACCATACCAAGTTCTTCTCCATCCGCGCGTTCGGCGCAGGCAATAGAACAAAATATGCCGCCGAGTACTAAAGGGCAAGGCATTTCAATTAAAGCAATGGATGCCATCGTGAGCGACATTATCACTTTTAGTGAATTTTCCGTAGAGACGGCTATCACGGATGAATACAAAGGCAAAGGTATTATCTTTGGTGGTTCCAGTCCTTTTATTACCCAAGATGGTTCAAACCCGACAAGCCCCGTTCTTTCCGGTTCTCCTCTTTTCCAGGGAGCGATAGAGGGCCGGTTTGTTGATAAAAAAGACGGCGTAACGCCGATTGTAGTCCATTCCTTCTCTCTCGACGCTGGTTATTTCGATAACATAGGTTCGGTACGCATCCGGTGGTTTGATTCTAAGGGTGAAGTGCTTGGACAGCGCATTAACTCTCAATTCGGCATTGAACACTTTGTTATAACCGGAGGAAATATCGCACGGTGGAGAATTGAAACCGTAGCTGATGAACCAGCGGGATACGCCATAGACAATGTTTCATTTGTGTCGGTTGGCCCATCAATACTGTTCCGCGAAAAAAATGATGATATGAAAGATGGCACATGGGGCCTACAAAAGGATCAAATACCCGGTTATGACCATTCTGCATTTCAGATAAATAACCTGGTGTATGAATCGCATCCCGGGTATCTTACAGGGACATATGAATCAAGCGACGGATTTGAAAGGGCAGGCGTACAGTCCATAAACGGTGTACAAGCGCAACACTCCAAGGGAACATTTTTGCACGATGCGTTTGTCGGAGAGCCGACTGCTGTTGTTGCCACCGAAGACATACCAATTTCGGAAGAACTTGCAGAGGCAATGGAGGCGGCTATTAAAACTCGCACGGGGGACACTTTTCGCTTTATAGATTTTAGCTTTCCCGAAGGAATATCCGACACGCTTTCTCCCGAGGCACAAAAAGGCCGTGATAATTCGTTTACCTGCGTCGGGTTGGTGGAATGGGCGGCGGAAACTGTTGGTTATCGAAATGGCGCAGGTTTTATACCGAATGATTTAGAGTCAATGGAGGCTACATTTGGCGGAAAGAAGTACTTGATTCCCTTGCTTTCTCCTGAATTGCTTCTGCATGCGCTCAAGACAGAAAATACATTTGCGAATATAAAGAATTGGTTCCATGGCATGTTTGATCCGGTTGATTTTATTATCACTGATCCGCTGGGTCGGCAAATGGGCTATACTTCTGCTACGGGAGAACTGAATGATATCCCGGGTTCTTTCTATAGCGGCAATGGAAAGATTGAACAATTCCTTCTTACCAATCCGCTCCCCGGCGAGTATTCGGTACGGTTCTATGGCCTTGGTGCGGGGGTGATGGGTGCCATGGGAGGCGCAAGCTCAACAATAGAATTTGATGAGACAATCCCTGCCGGAGAAGAACGGGTGATAAAATATCGCGTGGAAATTGCAAAAGGTGGGCTAGGCGATGTCAATGGCGATGGCCAGATAAATGGACTTGACATTACGGCACTTCAGGAAGATCTCAATACATATTATGAAGGTCTATTTAGTAGCGGGGACCTTAACGGTGACGGGTTTTTTTCGCAAATAGATGTTGACCTGCTTAATCAGCTTATTGTACATCTCGAATCTCTGAATACAGATACTGTACCTCCCACCACTGCCCTCGTTGCTTCCGGTGCCGGTGGCCCCATATGGTTCCGCTCCGACATTGCTATAGTTTTTGCCGCAAAGGATGATGCGGAAGGAACCGGCGTTGTAAAGACAGAGTACTCACTTGACAATGATACAACATGGCAAAAATACACAATGCCTTTTACCTTGGCAGGCGAGGGAAAACATGTCGTGCAGTATCGCTCGACCGATAATGCGGGAAATACTGAAGAAACAAAGACTGCGGAATTGTACATTGACCTTACCGCCCCGGAAGCAAAAATTATGGCAGACATCGCATTAAAAGACTTGTTCGTGGCAGGTAAAGACAATCTTGGAAGCGTCACTGTGACAAAGACTGCTTCTGGGTATATGATTAAAGATGAGGCGGGACACACCACCAAGCTTGTGTTAAAAAAGTCTTTTAGCAACAAAATGCTCGCATACGCTCAGCTTACCGGCATACAGTATGACTCCGCGCCGCTTGTGACTCTTCCGCAATCGACTTTCGTTTATGTCTGGATACCGATCAATCCGCAGGCAGTTCTTACCAACCAAACCGTAGTCGCAAGTAAAACCTTCATGATAAACGCGACTTATGTTAAACTCCTTAACAAAACAAATATCGTCGTGCTTCAAAACAGCAAACAGGTCGATAAAAGAACATTCCCTGGCCTCAAGCTTGTAATGCTTATCACATCAAAAGGTGCGGTGGGATATGAATTATAACAAATGCGGCAGAGACAATGTTGTGATTAATTACGATCAAAATGGAGATATTATCAATCTTGAAATTATGAAAATCAATTTGGCGGAGTTTGTCGGGTCAAAAAATTCAAACAAAGCGTTGCTTGAATGAGTAGCTGGTTGATGCTTGGCGGTTGAAGCCCGTTGAGGCCAAACATTAACGGACTTTTTGTTTGCGCGACATCGGCGATTAAGGTATATCGAAGCTATCGAAGGCGGGTATCCTAAAGAAAAATTGGAATTTTACAAAATAGCAATCCCTTGCTGAGGCAGCGTGTTTTTGCCTCCGGTGAGCGGTTGCATTGTACAATACTGGCGGTTGACGGGAATTTTGGGTGGGGTAAAATAGAAAATATTCTTATAGAAAAACTCCGTTTGCCGATTTATGCAAACCATAGATCGGATTTTAAGTCGTTTTTAATTTAACAAAAGGTTCATTATGGAAAATAAAATCACCAAAGTGCAGAAGCGGGATGGGCGAATCGTGGATTTTGATTTTGACCGGATAATCAACGCAATATTCAAAGCGGTCACGGCTACCGGCCAAGGAGACGAAGCCAAGGCCAAAAAGATTGCCGATGAAGTTTTGAAAATTTTCAACCGCCGGTTCAAGAACGACGGCATTCCTTCGGTTGAACAAATACAGGATATCATCGAGGAGGTTTTGATTATGGACGGCTTGGTGGACACGGCCAAATCCTACATTCTTTACCGCGAACAGCGCCGCCGTATCCGCGACGCGGCCGTGGCCAGCGATGAAGCGATGGAGCGCGTGGACCAATATCTGGAAAAGATGGATTGGGAAGTGCAGGAAAACGCCAATATGGCTTTTTCTTTGCAGGGATTGAACCATTACGCGGTTTCTTACACCGTCAAGAAATACTGGCTGAATAAAATTTATCCCAAAGAAATCCGCGAAGCCAACGAATCGGGTGATTTCCATTTGCACAATTTGGACACTTTGGCGCCTTATTGTTCCGGGTGGGACTTGTATGACTTTTTGCGCCGCGGGTTTGGCGGTACGCCGGGAAAACTGGAATCCGTCCCGCCCAAGCATTTGCGCACGGTCTTGGGGCAAATCGTCAATTTCATTTATACTTTGGCGGGCGAGGTTGCCGGCGCGGTTTCGTTTTCCAATTTCGATACTTTGGTGGCGCCTTTTATCCGTTATGACAATTTAACTTATTTGCAGGTCAAGCAGGCGATGCAGGAATTTTTGTTCAATATGGCCACGCCGACGCGCGTGGGTTTTCAGTGTCCGTTTTCCAATATTACTCTTGATCTGACTCCGGCGCCGTCGTTTGCCAAACAGCCGGTGATTATCGGCGGCGTGCCGCAAGATAAAACCTATGGCGAATTCCAGGAAGAGATGAATATGCTCAATCGCGCGTTTTACGAAGTGATGCTGGATGGCGATAAAAATCAGCGCGTTTTTACATTTCCGATTCCAACCGTGAGCATTACCAAGAATTTTGATTGGGATAATCCCGCGCTGGAGCCGATGTGGGAAGCCACGGCCAAATACGGAATAAATTATTTTACCAACTATATCAATTCCGATATGAGTCCCGAGGATGTGCGCAGTATGTGCTGCCGGTTGCGGCTTGATTTGACCGAATTGCACAATCGCGGCGGTGGCGGATTGTTCGGCTCGGGCGCGCTGACGGGTTCTATCGGCGTGGTGACGATCAATATGCCGCGCATCGGCTATCTTTCCAAAACCAAGAAAGAGTTTTTTGAACGCTTGGGACATCTGATGGATCTGGCCAAGGAAAGCTTGGAACTCAAGCGCAAGGTGATTGAAAATTACATTGAAAAAGGATTATATCCTTATTCGCGCCACTATCTTTCCAATATCAAAAAGTCGCGCGGAGCTTATTACGGCAACCATTTTTCAACCATCGGCTTGGTCGGGATGAATGAAATGCTGGTGAACTTTTTGGGCGAAAACATCGCGTCGCACAAAGGCCGGGCGTTTGCCTTGGAAGTGATGGATTTTATGCGCGCGCGCATGGTGGAATATCAAAAGGAAACCAATAACATTTACAATCTGGAAGCCACCCCGGGCGAATCAACGGCTTACCGCTTGTGCTTGAAAGACAAGGCCAAGTATCCCGACATTGCCGCGGCCGGCACCAAGAAAAGCCCGTATTACACCAATTCAAGCCAATTGCCGGTAAACTTTACCGATGATGTGTTCGAAGCGTTGAAGTTGCAGGATGACATCCAATGCCGCTATAACGGCGGTACGGTTCAGCATTTGTTTTTGGGCGAACGGTTGAGCGACATCCAGAGCGTCAAATCATTGGTGAAAAAGATTTTCACGAAATTTCGTTTGCCCTATATTACGCTGACGCCGACATTTTCGATTTGCCCGACCCACGGATATATCGAAGGCGAACATTTCACTTGTCCCAAGTGCACGATTGAACAGCCCTGCGAAGTCTATACCAGGGTGGTGGGTTATCTCCGCCCGGTGGGCCAGTTCAATTTGGGCAAACAGCAAGAATACAAAGACCGCAAAGAATATAAAGTGAAAAAAGAATCGATTGCCTAAACCTCGAATTTTGTATTTGTATTTGAGGTTAGTCCTCGGTAGCTTGTCCCGAGCGAAGCGAGGGATACTCGCCGAGGTCTAACCTCGCCAAACCGCATTTTGTATTTTTGTCTATCCCAATCCCGGCGCCCGCCGGGTTTTGTTTTTCCGCTACCCTTGACAAATTATATATTTCGTGTATAATAATACCATTGAAAATTTAAAGAGGATTGATTGAAATGGCAGCAGTAGTATTGCGGGATGTTCCCCGCGGAAAGGCAAAGGTTGAGCCAGTTGCGAATAGACAGAGCATCATTATCCCTCTTGAGGCGGATACGCGGATGGTTTATTTAACATTAAATCTTCCGCGGGATACGATGGTTCCCGCTTGGCTTATTAACAGGCGAGAATATCAAAGGATTATGCAGGAGAGGGGGCTTAGGGATAGTCAACCGGCATGGGTTCCTATGCCCGGCGAGATGATGCTCCCGTGGACAGAGGAAGTTGATCTCTCAAAGTTCGTCCAGTCGTTGCTGGACGCAGAACTTTATGTGGTCAGCGCCGAGACCGACCTGGTCAAGATCAAAAGAGGCGGCAAGGAAATAGAGATAAGAAAAATATGGGTCGGCTTCGTGGCAAAGGAATATTACGAAGAACCGAAGGCAGTGGAATTCAAGAATCTCAAGAAAAATGTTCTTGATTTACTTGATGGGGTAATGTTTGCCGCCAGCCAGCGGTGGAATGTTACCGTGCACCTCAATCCGATGAAGCGAAGTGGCGGAGTCGAAGAAAACGCAACTTCGGTGGCAATAACCTTTGATCGCCGGCATACTCGCCGAGATACTATCGGCGGGTGCCATATGTTCCTAAGGAACGGCAAGCTGTTTCTTAGGAATGGACCGGCGCGCCGCTAAGGTGTGCCAAAATATGAATAGGGGCTGGCTCTCGTTTGAGATGTCCAGCCAAAATTTTTAATAACTTCAAATTTTAAATTTTTGCTATAATCAAAAAATATGGAGAATATTCAAAAACGGCAAATTTATTCAGCCCCGCTAACCGGCAAGATTTTTGAGCTTTTGCCGGAAAATGTCAAGAATTATTTGCGAGCGATGGTTGGCGAAGAAGATGTGGCGATAAAAGGCGGAGTGGTCAAATTTGTTATTCTGACATCGTTAATTTTACAAAATAAATGCCGCGATCGAAAACGATGGGATGCGGAAAGAAAAATCAACGATTTCGATTTAGTCTTTATTTATAAGGAATTGCCTGCGGATTTAAAAAGGGAGGTTGTGGAAAAATTTAATCGTGTTGAAGCCAAGTTGGCGATGAACAATATTCCTCTGGAAGCCGAAGATATTGATATTATCGCGGCGCCGGCAAGGGAAGCGGCAATCGCCAGAATTGTCGGTAATATTGATATGACGATAAATGAAGTGGCGATGATGCCAAAAGACAGAAAATGGTATTTTTATTACACGCCGCAATGCTATCGGGCATTGGTTGAAGGCCTTGGCGTTTCCAATTTGCAATCCGGGCATTTTTGGCTTAATACCGGCCGCGCTTTTCCGTCCGCTTTTCAAATGATAAGATTGATAAAATTGCTGGTTTCCGGCAAGGGAAACAAGATATATTTGCCCAAATGGCAATTGAAACTTTATTTTGAAAATTATCAAAAAAAGTTGGCGGCGGGAGAAATGCCGGCCAACGCGCCGCTGGGGTTCTATTCGCTGGTGCTGATGAAAAATTATTTTGGCGATAAGCCGCTGTTGCAAAAAAAAGCGATGGTGGCGCTTTATGATTTGGGATTCACCGATATGATGGATCCGGAAATGTATATCCGCCAGCAGGAGCGGATATTTGCCGATGCGGGCGCGGATTTTTCTCTCGCCGATTTTACCATTGAAGAAGTGGTTGACCGCTATTTGGAAAGCAAAAAGAAAAAAGAGGAAACGCAAGCCGTTCGCCAGCAAACAAGACAACAATGCGCACACGAATTCAAAATGATAAACTGCAACCTATGCGGACGCAACCAGTGCGCAATCGAAACCTGCAACAAATGCGGCAGAAACAAAAACAGCGGCTATCTGCCCTGCACTCTGCGGATGTATGCCGGCCAAACCGACCCGACCGGTTTTTACGAAATCAAATAACCATTATGTAAATTTTGCTATCGCTGAAAATACATAATAGGAAATTAATAATTGGGTAGGATTTTTTATTTTTAATTTGACTTTTGGCAATCGGGGGGGGGGTATTATAAAGAAAAATAATAACAAAAAATATGCCAAAAGAGATTGGAGATGAAATTGAGAAAGAAAAAGATGAAACAGAGGTTTTGGATGAAGCAAAGGAGGCGGTGGAAGATTTAAACAGAGAAATTGTTGAAATGGAAGAAATGGCGAGGCAAATGCAGGAATTAAGAAAAATGCCGATCGCGCAGGCCGCAGAAAAAATAGAGGATATGGATATTGAAGGTTTTTCCAATAATGCCGGGGCTCTTTATCTGGGAATGTCCAAGCTTTATATTGATTTGTGTTTAGTAAAAATGAATAAACCCGATAATGAAATCATCGACCAAGCGGAAGAGATAAGGAAAGAAGTTGATTTGCTGGGAGAAAGATTAAAAATTGCCGCCAATGTGCGGGAAATAATTTACAATGAGGGGGAAGAAACGGTGCGGGCGTGTCAAGAATTTTTAAATCCCAAGAAATAGTTTTTAAGTATAATCTCAATGATTTGAAACCGAAGTAAGAAAAATTCTTACTTCGGTTTCACAAACTGATAATTCCGCGGATTGCGGGATTTTTTTGTTTTGCTATAATTAAACTGCACATTAGCTTAAAGCTAATCTTGGGTTCAAATATATGCAAGAAAAAGCGCAGAAAGGTGATTTTTTGGATATTTTGTTAAGGTCAAAGAAGACCGTTTTTTCCGTGCAAGATGTGGTTTTGCTTTGGGGCGACTCCAATATCGGGGCGATTCAGGTGAGATTGCATTCGTATCTTAAAAATAATAAGCTCATCCATTTGCGCCGCGGGATTTACGCCAAGGATAAAAATTACGACAAATATGAATTGGCGACCCATATTTTGAGGCCTTCGTATATCAGTTTTGAAACAGTGTTGGTCAAGGCGGGAATAAATTTTCAATATTATTCCCAGATTTTTGTCGCTTCATATGCGAAGAGGGAAGTTGTTTGCGACGATACCGCGTATGTTTTTTCAAGGATTAAAAGAGGAGTTTTGACCAATCCCGCGGGCGTTGATCAGGAGGGGGAATATTCCATTGCGACGTCGGAGCGGGCATTTTTGGATGTAATTTATCGGAGCAAGGATTATCATTTTGACAATATGGGGCCGTTGAATTGGGAAAAAGTTTTTGATATTTTGCCGATTTACGAAAACAAAAAAATGAACAAAAAGGTTGATCAATATTATAAAGGGTTCAAATCCGAACAATAATATGCTTAATATCGCGGCGCACAAAGATGTTTTGCTCCAAGTTTTGCGCGATATTTATTCCGATGAAACAGTCGGCCCGTTTTTGGGTTTCAAAGGCGGTACGGCGGCATATTTATTTTACGGGCTGGATCGTTTTTCCGTGGATTTGGATTTCGATTTGCTTGATGTTGGGGAAAAAGAATATGTTTTTGGCCGCATAAAAGAAATAATACAAAAATACGGAGTCGTTAAAGATTCCAGAATTAAAAGATTTAATTTGTTTTTTTTGCTTTCATACCGCGACAAGCAAAAAAGCGCGCAAAATGTTAAAATTGAAATCAATCATCGCTGTTTTGATTCCCGCTACGAAGTGAAATCATATATGGGGATTCCGATGAAAGTGGCAATCCAGGAAGATATGTTCGCTTGCAAATTGGTCGCGATGTACGATCGCCTGGGGAGAACCAATCGTGATATTTTTGATGTTTGGTTTTTCAAAAAAAATATGTGGCCGATAAATAAAGAAATTGTGGAGAAAAAGTCAAAAATGACTTATGGCGATTTGCTGGAAAAATCCATTGCGAAGTTGGAAAAATTTAATAATAAAAATATTTTGGATGGTTTGGGCGAGTTGTTGAACAATAAGCAAAAAGATTGGGTTCGGTCAAATTTGTTGAAAGATGTTATTTTTTATTTGAAGTTAATGGCTAACGAAGGAAAAATATGAAAATTTGCGCTTTGCAGAAAACAACATTGATCGATTATCCAGGGAAGGTGGCGGCCACGGTGTTTTTGGCCGGATGTAATTTCCGGTGTCCGTGGTGCTATTCCAGGGAACTGGTGCTACCGGAATTGATCGCAAAGCAGTCGGAAATTACGCAGGAGGAATTGTTCGTTTTTTTAAACGGCAAGAAGGGGTTGCTGGAGGGCGTGGTGTTGTGCGGCGGCGAACCGACTTTGAATCCCGATTTGCCGGATTTGATTAAAAAGATAAAGGATTTGGGCTTTAAGGTTAAACTTGATACCAACGGATCGAATCCGAAAATGTTGAAGGAATTAATCGAAAATAAGCTGATCGACTATGTGGCAATGGATATCAAATTGCCGAAAAACCGCTATTCGCTGGTTTTTGGCGCGCCAATGTCGCCGGAGGTTATCGAGCAAAGCATTTTCATATTGAAAAACTCGGACATTGATTTTGAATTCCGCACCACTTGCGCGCCGGGCATTCACACGACCGATGATCTGGCGCAAATGGCCGAATGGATCGGCCAAAAAGTTTCCGGCCGGAAACCCAAGTATTTTTTGCAGAATTTCCGGCCTGAGCGCACGATCGATCCGAAATTCGAGAGTCTGCGGCCGTTGCCGCCGGAATTTTTCAATGAGGCGCTGGAATTGATAAAGCCGTTTGTGCCGGATTGCCGGGTGCGATAATGGGCGGGGAATTGGATTTTCGCGATTTATTTTGCGATAGCGCATAATTTTCTGCTGAAAATTTGCTTTTGCTCCGCCGTCGCGTGCGCAGACTATCGCAAAATAAATCGCGAAAATCCAACTTCGTTTGTATTGATTACATATGGTTGTCGCCCAAATTTTTCTTTATGGGTGTTTGGCGATGCTGGCCGGGGTGGGAACGGCGTCGCTGGTTGAGGTTTCTCCTTTTTTGTTTTGGTTGGCCGCGGCGATCGCCGCGGTTTTGTTTTTGGCCGGGCTGGCGGCTCACAACCATAAAACCGCCGTTGTCGGAATAATGATCACGGGTTTCGTTTTTGGTTTTTGGCGGTTTGAAAGCGTTTGGCAATCCGCGCAGAATAACCAACTGACAGAGTTTAACGGCAAAACCACGGAGATCGAAGGCATCATTGCCGGCGATCCGATTTTGAGTCCGGCGAGCCAACAGATCGTTCTGAAGCCGGGCGGTATTAACGGAAAAATCTTGGTGATCGCCAACCGCTACCCGGAATATCGCTACGGCGACCGGATCAAATTTATTGCCGCGCTCCAAGAACCGCAAAATTTTTCCGATTTTGATTATAGAAATTATTTAGCCAAGGACGGAGTCTATTCCATGGCGCGCTATCCGAAAATAGAATTGATTTCCGAAGGCAACGGCAATTTGATTTATTCGGGATTGTTTTGGATTAAGCACAAGCTGAAAGAGGGGATTGGCCAGGCATTGCCGTCTCCGCATAACTCGCTTTTAATCGCGATTCTGCTGGGTGATCAAAGCGGTTTGGCCGGTTGCTCGACAAAAGAGCTTGAGGCGGATCCTGATTGCGCCAAGTTGAAAGAGAAGTTGAATATCGCGGGATTGCGGCACTTGGCCGCAGTTTCCGGAACCCATATTACGATAATGGCTGGAATTATCGCGCCGTTGTTGATTGCGTTGGGGTGGTGGCGTCAGAAAGCGCTTCGGGCCACTTTGGTTTTTGTTTGGCTGTTTATCGCGATGATCGGTTTTCCGGCCTCGGCGGTGCGAGCCGGGATCATGGGCAGCTTAATAATTGCCGCGCAAATCATTGGCCGGCCCGGCGATACATTGCGGATTATCGTTATTGCCGCCGCGTTTATGGTCATGCAAAATCCACCGGTCTTGCGTTTTGACATCGGCTTCCAATTATCGTTTTTGGCGGTGCTGGGAATGGCGTATTTCGCCAAACCGATAGAACGGCGCGTCGATTTTATTTCCAAATGGGCGCGCCAGCCGCTGGCGACAACTTTGGCGGCCGAAATTTTCACTTTACCGCTTTTGATTTACAATTTCGGCTATGTTCCGTTCTACGCTCCGATAACCAATTTATTGGTTGAGCCGATGGTTTTCTTTATTACTGTTTATGGGTTTGTCATGGCAATCGCGGCCGCGATCAATTCCGCGCTGGGGTGGTTGTTGTTTTTCCCGATATGGTTGGCGCTGTCGTATTTGTTGGGTGTCGCCGAATTTTTCAGCGCTTTGCCGTACGCGGCGATAAATTTTCAAATCGATTTTATTTGGCTGGCCGTTTCCTATGTTTTTTTGGCGGTTGTCGCTTGGCGCGCCAAAGAAAACGAAAAACAGGATTTTTTAAAATAATTCTTCGCGCCCGTTGTTAATCGGGCGGTTCCGCTTTTTTGGCGCGCCGAAGATTTTTTGATATGATTAAATAATGGCTTTGAATCGCGAAACCGTTCTCCGTTAACTTTTGCCGCGCCGCCGCGAAAAAGATTAACCGCGCCCGATTTCGCGATTCAAAACAACGCGGAAAATGGAAAATAAAATTTCAAACAAAGCATGGGTGGTTTGCGTGAATATGGGTTACGGGCACCAGCGCACCGCGCATCCGCTCAAGGGTTTGGCGCACAGGGGACAGATTATTAACGCCAATGATTATCAGGGAATCCCCAAAAGCGATAAAAAAATTTGGGAGGACAGCCGGCGTTTTTATGAAGCGATTTCGCGCTTTAAACGCATTCCGTTAGTCGGCGGCCCGGCGTTTTCTTTATACGACGGTTTGTTCCAGAAGATAATCGAATTTTATCCCAATAAGGATTTATCGCGCCCGCCGATTTTGGCCAAAAGTACCTATGGTTTGATAAAAAAAGGATGGGGAAGGCATTTTATCGCCAAACTGGCCAAAAATCCCATGCCTCTGGTAACCACATTTTTTATCGCGGCGTTTATGGCCGAAGAATTCGATTATCCGGGAGATATTTATTTGGTCGTTTGCGATGCGGATGTCAGCCGCCAGTGGGCCGCGCTGGATCCGATGTCCAGCCGCATTAATTATTGCGCGCCGAACGCCCGCGTGGCGGCCCGGCTCAAACTTTACGGCGTGCCCAAGCGCCGGATATTTTTGACCGGTTATCCGTTGCCTGAAGGCAATATCTTTTCGGGCAAGGATGTTATCGGGGGAATGGATGTTGCCAAGGCTGATCTCGGCCGCCGGCTGGCGAATCTTGATCCGGCCGGAATTTATCTTTCAAAATACGGCGATTTGGCGAAAAAAACTTTGGGAGATTTGCCCAGAAGCGCGGGCCGTTTGCCGGCGATTATGTTTTCCGCCGGCGGCGCGGGCGCGCAAAGCGAGATCGGTTTGGAAATCGCGCGCCAGCTGGCCCCGCGGATAAGGGAAGGAAAAATGAAACTGGTTCTTTCGGCGGGAACGAATAAAAAATTGAAAAAATTGTTCCAAAACGCGGCCCGTGGTTTGAGGCTGGAAAAGAATCCGAATCTGGAAATTTTATTTGAAGAAAAAATCGGAAATTATTTCAACCGTTTCAACAAGACATTGCGCAAAGTCGATATTTTGTGGACCAAACCCAGCGAACTTTCTTTTTATTCGGCCTTGGGGGTGCCGATCATCGTCGCGCCGCCCATCGGTTCGCAAGAGGATTTTAACAAGAGCTGGTTGTTGCGTTCCGGTTTTGGCATCGAGCAGGGAGATATGAACTGTATCGGCCAGTGGCTGGATGACTGGCTTTTCCAAGGCTATCTGGCCGAGGCGGCGATGGAAGGATTTATCGAAGGCGAAAAGCTGGGAACCTATCATATTGAAAGGCTGGTGGCCAACAAAGGAAAACTGAATTAATTTTCAATTATCAATTTTCAATTTACAATGAATTTTTGCGCCCGAGGCGCATCCGCCTCCGGCGGACAATGAATCAATTTTCAAACGAATACGCGGTATTTTTGTTTGTTCATTGGATAATTGGAACATTTATTGAAAATTGGAATTTGAAAATTGAAAATTACGAAGTGAACTCATGCTCTGGTTATACATTGCCATCGGGAGTTACATATTGCTTGCGGCGACGGCGCTGATCGACAAAATTTTATTGGGCGGGTCGATCTCCAATCCCAAGCTTTACGCGTTCTATATCGGCATTTTGAGCGCGATCGCGTTTTTGCTTTTGCCGTTCGGGGCGTGGGCCGGTCCCGCGCCGGCGCTTTTTTTGATTGGCGTTGCCGCGGGCGCGGCGCAGATATACGGTTCTTATTTTTATCTTTCCGCGCTAAGGCGGTTTGAAGCGTCGCGCGTGGTGCCGATCATCGGCAGTTTGGTGCCGATTTTCGGATTTTTTTTGACCGCGCTGGTTTCGGGAGGGAAGGCGGTGCTGGAGTTGAAAGAAATGGCGGGATTTTTTTTGCTGATCGCCGGCAGTTGGCTGATCATGGCCAAGGGAATTTCTTTCAAAAGGAGCGGTTTTTTGTGGATCGGCATGGCATCATTGCTTTTTGCGTCATCGGTGGTGTTGTCAAAATTGGTTTATCTGCGGTTGGCTTTTTTGGGCGGGTTTTTGCTGGTGGCTTTTGGATCCGTGGCCGCGGCGCTGACTTTCCTTTTGTCCGGCGATGTGCGCAAAACCGTGTTTGGCCGCCACAGCGTCAAAAAAGCCGCCCGGCCCAATTTTCTGTTTTTCATCGGGCAGATCGCGGGAGGCGCCGCGTTTTTGCTTCAAAGTCTGGCGGTGTCGCTTGCTCCTCAAGCCAGCGTGCCGGTGATCAACGCCATGGCCGGGATACAATATATTTCACTGTTCGTTCTTTCAACGATAATCTCGATTTTTCTTCCCGGCGTTCTCAAGGAAAAAGTCGATTCCGGCGCCGTTGTCCAAAAAGCCGCCGCCATCGCCTTGATAATGCTCGGCCTGGCCATTTTCGCGTTGAATTGACTATTCGCCGGCCAATTGTATAATCAAAAAACAATTTGATAAACAATATGATTACCCAATACATAGAATCACAATTTAAAAAAGCTTCCTATAAGATTTTGGAAGATGGAACTTATTTTGGCGAAATTCCTGGCCTTAAAGGAGTTTGGGCGGATGGAAAAACATTGGAAATTTGCCGGCAGGGATTGCAAGAAGTGCTGGAAGAATGGATATTGTTGAAATTGACCGATGGCGATTCAATCCCCGGATTAACGCCGTCAGTTAAAACAAAGCGAGTTCTGACAAAACAATATGCTTAATCCCGTTTCTGGCCGAATTTTGATAAAAAAGTTCAAGAAATTGGGATTTGAAGGCCCGCTAAGCGGAGGAAAGCATCGCTTTATGAAAAAAGGAACTTTGAAAGTCAGTATTCCGTCGCCGCACGGAAGCGATGCTATCGGCGTGCCGTTACTTAAAGAAATTCTTAAACAAGCCGAAATCAGTTACGACGATTGGAATAATGTTTAGCGTTTATCTTTTGGGAAAAGACTAAACCCGCGCCTAAATTCGGCGCGGTTTAAAATGTCCAGACATCCGATGTATGGACATTTTCTTTAATTGCCAAATTTTTTTATGGGAAAAATTTGGTATAATATACTAATGCGAAAGAAAATTGTTTTATGGCTGGTAATAATTTCATTAGCCTTGGCGATCGGGTTTTTGTATATGTATAAAGCGGCTATGGCAAAAAACATTACTTGGGGGGCGGCGTTTTCGCAAAAACATGCCAAGGATATGGGGTTGGACTGGGAAGAGGCCTATTTGGCGCTGTTGGATGATTTGAAAGTCAAGAATTTAAAGATCGCGGCGCACTGGGATTTGATCGAGCCGCAGGATGGCGTTTATGATTTTTCCGATCTTGATTGGCAGATGGAACAGGCAAAGCTCCATAACGCCAAAGTTATGCTGGCCATCGGCATGAAAACGCCGCGCTGGCCCGAATGCCATGTGCCCGAATGGGCCAAGAACATCGGCAAGGAACGGCAACAGGAAAAGATATTGGCGATGCTGGAAGCGCTGGTGTTGCATTATCGCGGTAATTCCGCGGTGGATTCTTGGCAGGTTGAAAACGAACCGCTGTTTCAATTCGGCGATTGTCCGTGGATCGACAAAGATTTTTTAAAAAAAGAAGCGGCGCTGGCGCGGTCTCTTGACGAGCAAAAGCGTCGTGTTGTAATATCGGATAGCGGGGAGGGTTCGTGGTGGTTCAACGCCGCCATGATCGGTGATACCGTTGCGGTAACCATGTACCGCCGGGTGTATTTTCATGAAATAAAAACCTATATTACCTATCCGATCCCGCCGGCGTTTTATTGGGTGAAATCCAAAATTATCGGTTTGGTTTTTAAAAAGCGAGTTATTTGCGGCGAATTGCAGGCCGAACCGTGGGCGGCCAATCAGCTTTACGATGGCGGCGACAGCGATGCCAAGACCATGGACATCAAACAATTCAAAAACAATATCGAATTCGCCAAAAACACCGGCTTTGACACATTCTATTTATGGGGGTCGGAGTGGTGGTATTGGATGAAGGAAAAGCGCGATCAACCGCAATTTTGGGAAGAAGCGAAGAAACTTTGGGAATAGAGCTATGTAACAAAACAATTTTCAATTATCAATTTTCAATGAATTTTTGCGCCCGAGGCGCAAAAATTGGAGTTTGAAAATTGAAAATTATTAAGATTATGTCAATGTATGATCTTAATTCAACCGAGAATAAAACAATGGAGCCGACGCAGGCGGTTGAAAACAAGCCGGAGGGAAAGAAAAGAAGCTTAATCATCGCGATTATCGTGATCCTCGCGCTGGCTGTCGGTTTTGGCTTGGGCGCGTTTTATCACGGCCAAATAGAAGATTTGATAAAAAGATTTTCATTGCCGGAATCGGAACAAAGAACCGCTTTGCCGTCCGATGGCGGGAATAAGATTATATACGAGCCGCAGACGACCCAGGAGGACGCGGTGATTAAAGTGGTTAAAGATTATTCGCCGGCGGTGGTATCGATCATAATTACCAAGGATGTGCCGGTTTACGAACAATATTATTCGGCGCCGTCAAACGATTTTGATCCGTTCGGATTTTGGGGCAATTTCCAAGTGCCGCAGATGCGCCAGAAAGGCACTCAAAGCCGGGAGGTGGGCGCGGGCTCGGGATTTATCGTGAGCGAAGACGGGATGGCCATAACCAATAAACATGTGGTGAACGATTCGAGCGCCGAATACACCGCGATTACCACCGACGGCAAAAAATATCCGGCCAAGGTTTTGGCGCTTGATCCGACCCAGGATGTGGCGGTGGTTAAAATAACCGGTGCCGAAGGCCAAAAATTTCCCGCGGTAAAATTGGGCGATTCGTCTAATTTGCAGATCGGACAAAGCGTGATCGCCATCGGCAACGCGCTGGGAGAATTCAACAACACGGTTTCGGTGGGAGTGATTTCGGGGTTGCAACGATCCATTACCGCGGGCGGCGGCGGAACCAGCGAAACTTTGGATAACTTGATTCAGACCGACGCGGCGATCAACGAAGGCAATTCCGGCGGCCCGTTATTGAATTTGAAAGGTGAAGTTATCGGCGTTAACACGGCCACGGCCAGCGGCGCCCAGAACATCGGATTTGTTCTTCCCGTGAATGTGGCCAAGCGCGATATCGACCAGGTGAAAAATACGGGCAAGATCACATATCCGTATCTTGGGATTTACTACACAGCCGTCGATAGCCGGATTCAAGAAGAGAATAAGCTGCCGGTGGATTACGGCGCCTGGATTACGACCGGCGATTCCGATGGCAAAAGCAAAATCGCTTCGGTGGTCGCCGGATCGCCCGCGCAGAAAGCCGGGTTGAAAGACCAGGATATAATTCTTGAAATAAACAACGAGAAGATCGCCCAGACCAATCCGCTCGCTCAAATCATTGCAAAATATAATCCGGGTGATAAAGTGACTTTGAAGGTTCAACGGGGCGCCGACCAGATAAACACGGATGTTGTATTGGGCGACCGGAGCGAAAACCAGTGAGCCAAGAATTTCTAATTTTAAATTTCTGTTAAATTTCCAATATCTGATTTTTGAACAAATTTTTATCTGTTTGAAAATTGGAAATTGTTTCATTGAAAATTCAATGAAAATTGGAAATTGAAAATTGAAAATTGTTTTTAAAGGTATGAATTCAGCGGCTAATTTTACCCACAAGGCTCAAGAGGCGATCCTATACGCGCAGGATTTGGCGCGCGAAAAAAACCAGCAGCAGATCGATGCTTTGCATTTGCTGGTGTCTCTGTTGTCGCAGGACAAAAGTTTGATTCTCAATTTATTGGAGCGTTTGGCGGTCGACGCCGAGAATATGAAGCGCCGGGCGGTTTCGGGTTTGGTCAAATTGCCCGTAATCGCCAGCCCGCAGGCGTTCGGCCAGTTTTATCTGACGCAGGATATGGCCAAAGTTTTGGACAAAGCCCGCGAGGAGGCCAACAAAATGGGCGATGAATTCATTTCGGTGGAGCATCTTTTTCTGGCGCTTTTGAGCACGCAAACCAAGGCCAAGGAAATTCTGGACAAAGCCGAATTCATTCATTCCGACGGGGGTTTCGCGACGCCGGAAACCGGCGAATTGGATTATGAGGCTGTTCTTAAAGAATTGATGAAGGTTCGCGGCGGCCAGCGCATTACCGATCCGGAACCGGAATCGAAATATCAGGTTATTGAAAAATACACGCGCAATTTAACCACATTGGCGCGGCAGGGCAAGCTGGACCCGGTGATCGGCCGCGAAAACGAGATTCGGCGCTTGATGCAAGTGTTGAGCCGCCGCACCAAAAACAATCCGGTGCTCATCGGCGAAGCGGGCGTTGGCAAAACGGCCATTATCGAGGGTTTGGCCCAGCGCATCGTTTCGGGCGCGGCGCCCGAAAGCCTGCGCGACAAAGAAATCATTTCGCTTGATTTGGGCGCGTTGATTGCGGGCACGAAATACCGCGGGGAGTTTGAAGACCGCGTCAAGGCGCTGTTGCGCGAAATGGATCGCGCCGCGGGCCGCTATATTTTCTTTATTGATGAATTGCACACGCTGGTGGGCGCGGGCGCGGCCGATGGCACGATTGACGCGTCGAATTTGTTGAAGCCGGCGCTGGCGCGCGGGGAATTGAAAGCCATTGGCGCCACGACTTTGAAAGAATTTCAAAAATATATCGAAAAAGATCCGGCTTTGGAACGCCGGTTCCAGCCGGTGTTCGTGGCCGAGCCGTCGGTCGAGGATGCCAAATTGATTCTGCTTGGCTTGAAGGAAAAATACGAATTGCACCACGGCGTGAAGATCGACGAAAAAGGCCTGGAAGCGTGCGTCGATTTGGCCGCGCGTTACATTTCCGACCGGTTTTTGCCGGACAAGGCGGTCGATCTGATGGACGAAGCGATGAGCTCTCTGCGTTTGGATATTGAATCCGAACCCACGGAAGTGGAAAAAATGCGCAAAGAACTCCAGCATTTGCGGGTGGAATACGAAGCGATTAAAAACGATCGCGATGAAAATACTTTTCGGCGATTGAAAGCGATTAACCGCGAATTGGCCGATCTTGACGAGAAGTCAAAATCATTGGAAGCCAAGTGGCATTCGGAAAAGGAAACCATCAGCAAAATCAAAGTTTTGAAAAAACAATTGGAAGATTATCGGTTTGAAATCGAGCGGGAGGAGTCTCACGCCAATTTGCAGCGCGTGGCGGAGTTGAAATACGGCCAGATTCCCCAGTTGATAAAGGAATTGAAAGGCGCCGAAAAAAAATTGGCGCGGTTTCAGAAAGATCGGCCGATTCTCAAAGAAAAGGTGACCGAGGAAGATGTGGCCAAGGTGGTTTCCCGCTGGACCGGGATTCCGGTGATGCGCTTGATGGAGGAAGAAGCGCGCAAATTGCAAAATTTGGAGGATATTTTAAAACGCCGGGTGATCGGCCAGGAGGCCGCGATTACGGCGATTTCCAATGCCATTCGCCGGGCGCGCGCCGGAATTTCGGAAGAAAACCGGCCGTTGGGTTCGTTTATGTTTTTGGGGCCGACGGGCGTGGGCAAGACCGAAACCGCCAAGGCTTTGGCCGAATTTCTGTTCAACGACGAGAATGCTTTGATTCGGATGGATATGTCCGAGTACATGGAAAAGCACACGGTTTCCCGGATTGTCGGTTCGCCGCCGGGCTATGTCGGTTACGAAGAAGGCGGACAGTTGACCGAAAAGATCCGGCGCCGGCCTTATTCGGTGGTTCTTTTGGATGAAATCGAAAAAGCTCATCCGGAAGTGTTCAATATCTTGTTGCAGATATTGGAAGACGGCCGCTTGACCGATGCCAAGGGCCGCACGGCGTCATTCAAAAACGCGATTCTGATTATGACCTCCAATATCGGGTCGGATATCATCGCCCGGGAAGCGTCGCTGGGATTTTCGATGCAATCCGCCGAAGACATCACCAAGGAAAAAACTCACGATAAGGTGATGGCGGTTTTAAAGGAGGCTTTCCGCCCGGAATTTTTAAATCGGGTCGATGAGATCGTGATTTTCAATTATCTTGGCAAAGAGGAAATAACCAAAATCGTTGATTTGGAATTGCAAAAAGTCGACAAGCGCTTGCATTCAAAGAACATCCGTATGACAATAACCGCCGCGGCCAAAGAAATGCTGGCCCAGCGCGGGTTTGATTCCAATTTGGGCGCCCGGCCGTTGCGCCGCGTGATTCAGAAGCTGGTTTTGGACGCGCTGGCGTTGAAAATCGTTTCCGGAACGGTTAAAGACGGCGATAATGTTTTGGTGGACGCCCAAAACAACGAGATTGTCGTAAACTCGCCGGTCAGGAACATCAAAACGCGCAAGGCGGCGAAAGTGGAGGCGTAGCGGTACGGATCGCGCAATCGTTGTTTGTTGCAGCGGGCTCATGCGCGATGTCCTCCCATATTTGCGAATCTGCGAGGTTTCTCTTTTTGGCACGCCCAAGTCTGATTTTTTCCGATGCGCGTTCTTTATTGCGTAAATTCGCAAAATGGGGAGACATCGCGCATATGCTGCGACAAACAACGATTGCGCGATTCTGTTTTTTGAGGTAAAAAAGGAAAAAATATTATGATAATCAAACGATTGACGACGATAGTGGCCGCGGTGGCGGCGGTGGTGATGAGCGGGGCGCTGGGCGGTTTGCTGGCGTTTTCGTATTGCGCGGGACTGTTGCCTTTCAACCGGGATAACGGGGAGAACTTGCCGCCGGTGCGCGTTACCGAAAACAAAATCACGACCATTCAGGAAAACAAAGCGCTCAAAGACGCGGCGGCCAAGGTTTTCGGGGCGGTGATCGGCGTTAAAGTCACCGGCGCCAAGGGCGCGGCAAGCTATGGTTCCGGCGTGATTTTGACCTCGGACGGTTTGGCGGTTTTGCCCAACGATTTGTTTCCCGCGGGCGCGACCGCGAAAATAACCGCGGCCGGAAAAACCGCGTCATTCGAGGTGTTAAAAAGGGACAAGGCGCTCAACTTGGTGATTTTGAAATTGGAAAATGCCAATTGGTCCACGGCCGGGTTCTACCGGGTGGACGATCTCGACCCGGGAGAAAGGGTCTTTTTGGCCGGGATGTTGGCATCGGGAGATAATTTTGTCAATGAAGGATTGGTCCGCGATTTTACGCCCGACGCGATAAACACCAATATCTATGAAAAAGCCGAGGCGCTGGGCGCGCCCGCGTTTGATATCGAAGGCAACATTATGGGCATTTGCGATATCGATAAATCCGGCAAGGTGTCGGTGATCCCGATTTCCAAGATCAGGGAATTGAGCGGGTTATAGAGGCGGCGAATCATCGCGCCCGCCGTTTTTCGGAACATGGATATCCCGCCGCGGCGGGATTCCTCGTGTTCGCGCCGTCGCGCTCGCAGGGTTCCGAAAAACGGCGGGCGCGATGATTCTTTTTGTGGTTGGAGAAAAAGGCCGCGGTTGCGGTTTTTTTGTTAAAATCAATGAGGTTGGTATAATGGAATAATGATTTTTTATGTTGAGAAGAAATATATTGTTATTGTCGGATTATTGGCCGCCGGATTATTGGCGGGCGGCTTGATTTGGGCGCGGCAGGGGATTGGTTTTGCGGCGCTGGGAGCGGATATGAGCCGGGTTTTCGGCGCGGGCGGCCAATGGGTCGAAATTAAGCCGCGGATCGCGAATTCAACCGGTACATTGGAAACGGGATCGGATAAAACCAAGACCGTTAAGGCGGCAAAGCCGGTGATTCAATGGTGCGAAGTTTCCGGAAAACCGGCGCCGGAAAAAGAGATTATCATCAATGAAGTGGCGTGGATGGGAACCGCGCAAAGTTACAGCGACGAATGGATGGAATTGAAAAATGTTTCCGGCCGGGATTTGGATATTTCCGGCTGGCAATTGCAGAATAAAAACCGGAAAATAAAAATTTCGTTCGGCGAAGGTGAAATTTTACCGGTCGGAGGTTTGTATTTATTGGAAAGAACCGATGACGAATCGGTTGTTGGAATTACCGCGGATAAAATCTATTCCGGCGGTCTGGGGAACTCGAATGAAGCGCTGTATCTTTTTGACGCGGATTGCCGGTTGCGCGATTCGGTTCTTGCCGCAGCCAAATGGCCGGCGGGGGATAACGCGGTCAAAAAAACCATGGCGCGCCTGCCGAGTTTATTCTGGAAAACGAGCGCGGTTCCGGGCGGAACTCCCGGAGTTGAAAACTGATTGATTTCCGTTTTGGACAAATTTTAAAAACAGTGTAAAAGTAATAATATACTCGGTTTGCGCGGTTGGATATTTTTGCAATGCTCAAAGCATTGCTACTGCAATGCTTTGAGCATTGCGTCGCGCTTGGCTTTTGGGGTCTGTCCCTTGCGTAATCGCAAGGGTTAGACCTTCAACGGTATTTGAATTTAATGGTTTCGCAATCCAAGATAACAATATGTACGGGGGGAATATTTCTATGGACAAAAATACTCTTACGACACTTGCCAAAGATGTTTACCGGTTGACCGTTCTTTTTCCCGCGCGCGAGCCGCTGCGCTATAAGATGCGGGAGATCGCCGATGATATCATCGCCAAATTTGTTATGGAAAATAACGGTTATTTGGATGATTTGAAGCGGCTTTTGGAGGTGATGGACGATTATTTCCAGATTGCGGTTTCGCAGGATTGGGTTTCGCCGGCAAAGATTAACGAGCTGAAAAACGATTACGCGCGAATCGTTCCGGCCTTGGATGAAATTGAAATGTCGCGTCAAGAAGCGAGAAATGTCTTGGGAGGAGAAAAATCGCAAAACGGCGAATCAAAAGCCGCGGCCGCGGATTTCGAGTCGGTGGCCGCGGGAAGAATGGACGCCCGAATAATTTGTCCTTTGCCGAAGAGCGTGGAGCTTCGGCAGTCGGCGGCGCCGATGATTGTACCCGAATCGGTTTTGTCGGCAACGGATAATCCCGCAAACGAACCGCAAACCGGCGTTACGGCAAAAGGGGAAACGGTTGAAGTCGTTTCGGTTTCAAAGGCGGCAAGGGGAATCAAAAGTCCGTCCGAGGAAGAAAACGAGAGCGATGACGATGACGATGAAGACGACAGGGGCGGATTAACCAGCGGCCAGATCGCGCGCCAGAATCGGATTGCCGAATTTTTGAAGGAAAACGGCAGCGCGCAGGTTTGGGAAATTCTCAAAATTTTCCCGGCCATCAGCAAGAGAACCATCCGCCGCGATTTCCGTTCAATGTTAAAACAGGGGTTGATCGAAAGAACAGGCGAACGCAACACTACGGCCTATAAATTAAAGATCAACATTTCATAAAATTAGATCAGTGTGTCGCCGATTTGTCAATAGCTTTTAGCTTGTTTTTTGTCGGGAATTGTGATATATTTGATAGGACACGATTGATTAAGCCGCTTTATAAAACAAGCGGTAATTATGCTGTTTGATAATTATGGATAAAATTCAGGGAAAATTCAGCCGGATATATGACGACCATGTGGAAAAAATCTACCGGTTTGTCTTTTTGCGCGTGAATTCAAAGGAAATCGCGCAGGATTTGACTTCGGAAACTTTCGCCAAAGGATGGGAGAGTTATAAAACAAATCCGAATGAAATTAAAAACCCGCGGGCTTTTCTGTACAAAATCGCCAAAAATTTGGTGATCGACCATTACCGCGCCAAAGCCAAGATTCAAACGGTTTCGCCGGAGCTGGTCGAGAGCCAGCTGGCTGATACCAAGGTTGATCTGGAACAGCGAGCGGTTCTGGCTTCGGATATGGAAACCGTGCGCAAAGCCATGGTGGATTTGAACGAAGATTACCAAAACGCCATCATCTGGCGTTACCTTGAAGATATGCCGATCAAGGAGGTGTCCCACCTTCTGGATCGCTCTGAAGAAGCCACCCGGGTTTTGCTCCATCGGGCAATGAAAGAACTGCGAACTAAATTGTCTTAAGAAGTTTTACAAGGTCGCACCTTGCACGATTGCAATCGTGCAAGGTGCGACCTTGTAAAACTTGTCCCACTGTAACATTTTTTAAGGTTTTGCGTCATAACTTTATCAGGCTCAAAAAACCTATGAACGGCGAAAAAGAATTGATCAATCAAATAAGAACTTTAAGGGAGATCAAACCCGATGCGGACTGGGCGGTTTTGAGCAAGGCGCGGATTCTAGGACAGGAAGCGATAGGACATAAACAGTCGCTTCTTTCATTGGCGTCAAATTTCGTTTTTCAATATCGCGCGGCGTTTGCCGGGTTATTGATCGCGGGATTGGCGGGCGGAACCGTGGCGGCATCGCAAAGCGCGTTGCCGGGCCAGCCGCTGTACGCGTTAAAAAAGGCCACCGAAAAGGGAATGGCGATTGCCACCGGCCAGGACAAAAATCCGGCGGCCAATTTGTTGCTCGCGGCCAAACGGCTTGAGGAGATTGATGTGATCTCGCAAAAGAATTTATTAAAGAATTTGCCGGCGGCGTTCTATGAATACAAAACCGCCAAGGCCGCGGCAAAGAAAGAAGTGGCGTCAATGGTCAAGCAAAATCCGGCCAACGCGGGCGCGATCGTGAAAGAAGCCGGTTTGGCGATGAAAGATATTGACGAAAAAGAGAGACAGGTTTACGGGGTGCTGGGATTGGAACAGAATTCCACCAGTACCGGCGATGTTTCCGAGGCCGCGTCCGATCAGGAGATTGTTGGCTCGCTGATTGATTATTTCAGGAAAGGCACGGTGTTGTCCGAAGAACAGGCCAATGATCTGGCGCAAGTTAAGAAACTTTATGACGAAAGCAATTACGGCCAGGCAATTGACTACTATCTTAACAGTTCGTTGAATAAGTAATAACAAAAAAGCTTCGGGAGGGGTTTGAAAATCTTGATCAAGATTTTCAAACCCCTCCCGCGTCCCGACGAAAGGAGGGACAAAGGATTAAGCAGTCGCGATGCTCACAGCTTTAAAGCTTTGGCTGGGAGGATTCAAAGGTTGACGCGACCGAAGTTAAAAAAGGTTTAAAAAACCTTAGTAAAAAACAATAAATAAACAATGAATAGCAAGAAATTAATCGCGGGCATGATTGCCTTGGCGATCGCGGGAACGACTGTCGCGTCCAACGCGCAGGCGGCCACCGCGGAAGAATTGGCGGCCCAGATTGCCGCTCTTCAATCCCAATTGTCGGGTTTGATGGGCCAATTGGGCGGCACCTCGTCAGGAACGACTGCCAGCGGCGTAGTGAACACGAATGTCGCCGCTTGCACGGGTATCACTTTTTCGAATAATTTGACTCTTGGTTCCACCGGGAACGATGTCAAATGTTTGCAAGCCTTGTTGAATTCCGATACTAACACCAGAGTCGCGGCGACAGGTGTTGGTTCGGCGGGATTTGAAACCACTTATTTTGGCGGTTTGACCAAAACCGCGGTGGTTGCGTTCCAGAACAAATATGCCGCGGAAGTTTTGACCCCGGTCGGTTTGACCGCGGGAACCGGATTCGTCGGTGCGTCGACTCGCGCGAAATTGAACGCGATGTTGGCGGGTACCGTCGGAACAACCGGAGGAACAACCGGAACAACCGGAACAACCGGTGGCTTGCCGGCTGGTTGCACTTCGACCACCGGTTACAGCGTGACCACCGGCGAATCTTGCGCGACCGTCAGCAATTTGCCGGCTGGTTGCACTTCGACCACCGGTTATAGCCCCACGACCGGCGAATCTTGCGCGACAGGATCAAGCACTGGTTCTGGCGTGACCCAGACCGGCACGGAAGGCGCGATCACGGTTTCGCTCAATCCGAGCCCGGCCGATGGCGTGAAGGCGTATGAAGGCGACAGCAAAGTCGCGGTGATGGGTTTGAAAGTCAAGGCTACCGGTTCGGATGTTGATGTCCAGCGCGTTACCTTGAGATTCAATTCTCAACCTTATTCATACTTTACCAATGTGTATTTGTATGATGGGGACACCGAAATTGCGACCAGCGCTTTGAATTCCACCACGGTTTCCAAAGTGTCGGCCAGCGACTATCAGATCACTCTTGCCGGATTTACCAGCAAAGTGGTTGTGCCGGTGAATACCAGCAAAGTGTTGACCGTCAAAGTTGATGTTTTGCCTGGCATTTCGAGCGGTTTGTTTGTAACGACCGCGGGAAGCAAGCAGAACATTATTATCGGCACTCCTTCGGCGACGAGCGTGCGCGCGGTTGACCAGGCCGGTTTGAATCAATACGGCGGTTTAGCCAACGCGGCGGCTTGGACGACAGGCAATTACCGGACTTTCAGCGTCAATGCTTCGCAAACCGGAAGCGCCACGCTGACCGTGAGCTTGAACGCCAATTCGCCGAAAAAACGCAATGTCGTTGCTGATTCCAACGGAGATATCGTTGGCGCGCAATTGATGTCATTCGATGTGAAAGCGACCAAGGATGATATGTTGATTGAAACGGTTACCGACATCATGTTCGCGAGCACAACCGGAACAAATCAGATTCCTGATACGGTTTACTTGGTTGATGACAGCGGTACCGTTATTGGAACGGCAACTCCTGGTTCCACGAGTGGAAACGCCACTTTCTCTGATTTGAACTACACGGTTCCCAAAGATACCACCAAAACTTTGTCGATCAAAGTTGACGATCAGTTGACGGTTACATCTCCGACCGCGACTGAAGATGGATACACATATATTGTTACCGTGACCGGTACCAGTATCTCTGGTTCCAAAACGAACGGTGCCGCCTTTACCGGCACTGGTACCGCGACGAGCAATGCGGCGTATGTCTATGGCGAGGGCCCGGTGTTTACTTTGGCCAGCATCACCACAGACAACACGCAGGGTTCGTACTCGGGTGCCAGCTCAACTCTGACTGCGACCTTCAATATCCAGGTTGCGGCCGTAACGGGTGATGTGTATATTACTGCCAGCACCACTGATCCTTTCATCGTTGAGACTGTTATGAGTGGTACTCATTATCGTCTGACTGATGTTAATTTTGTCCAACCGTCCGGCACTGTTGCCGTGGGCACAACCTATAAGATTGCGGCGGGAACGTCGGCAAACTTTGCGGTGACTGCCAATACCACCAACTCATCTGTTACTCGTGGCGGTCCGGGTACATACGACATAAGGATTAAGGGTATTGCGTGGGGCCACACTTCAGCTGCTCCTGTTAGTGCTTCCTCGTCTTACATGAACGGAGAATCCACTTGGATCAGCCCGGCGGTGTACCTTCAATAGCAGTTTCCAAATCGCCTTTCTTGTGGACGGGCGTGCCTTGCCAAAGCCTTGCGCGGCGGCGGGCGTAGCAAAAAGCCTCTTCCTAATCGAAGAGGCTTTTTGTTTTCCCTAATCCATATTGTCAACGCCGTCCAGCAAAACAAAGTTGCGCAAGGTCGCACCTTGCAAGCTTGCAAGGTGCGACCTTGCGCAACTTTTTCGGCTTAGATATAATTTAGTTATTATAAATTTATGCCAAATTCAAAACGGGAATTTATTGTCGGCGAAGTTTACCATACCTTTAACCGCGGCGTAGAGAAAAGAATTGTTTTTATGGATGACTCCGATTATTACCGTTTTATTTTTTCTCTTTATGAATGCAATGACCGCAATTTTGTGAGAATGGCCCAAAGGATTCAAGATCGCCGGAAAAAAAGTTTGACAAGGTCGCACCTTGCAAGCTTGCAAGGTGCGACCTTGTCAAACCATAAAAGGGAACTGCTGGTTGACATTATTGCGTTTGTTTTGATGCCGAATCATTATCATTTGATTTTACGGCCGCTTGTCAACGATGGAGTGTCTCTTTTTATGAAAAAGTTAAGCAACAGTTATACGGGTTATTTTAATGACAGATACGAAAGAAAAGGGATGGGTGCGTTGTTCCAAGGCAGGTTCAAAGCGGTCCATGCCGGCGACAACAATCAATTCATTCATTTGGCGGAATATGTATTTTCAAATCCGGTTGAACTTGTCGACGCGGATTGGAAGACGGAGGGAGTTAAGGACTTGAAGGCCGCGATTGAATTTTTAAATAATTACAAATGGTCGAGTTATTTGGACAGTATCGGAATTAAAAATTTTCCATCGGTTACGGCAAGAGATTTTCTATTGAAAGTTTTTGCCAAATCCGATGATATTGGAAAAGGAATGAGAACGGTTAAGGAATTTACCGAGAGCTGGATCAAGAACAAGGGGTCATTACCGCGGTAATCCCAAGGGAATAGTTGCGCAAGGTCGCACCTTGCAAGCTTGCAAGGTGCGACCTTGCGCAAACTTAAACTTGAATTTTTTGTCGAGGTTGATAAAATGAAATAATTTTGTTGGTAATTTGTAATATGCGCATCAATAAAATCATAATTATAATCATTTAATATGATGCTTAATTTAAAAAAGCGTGTATTGGTTTTTATAGTTAGCGTTTTGTCTCTTTCGTTTTCGGATTCGGTTTTTGCCGCAACATTCACCGTTGCGCCGGATAGCGAATACCAAACCATCCAATCCGCGATCATCGCGGCGAGTAATGGCGATACGATTTTGGTTGCGCCCGGAGTTTACCGCGAGAATGTGGCTTTCGGGGGCAGGATTATTTTAAAAGCTGAAAATGCCGCGCCGGGCGCCACGGTTATCGAAGCCGTTGATCCCGCCGTGTCGGCGATCACGGCGGCGGGTCCGGCTGAAATCAACGGCTTTACCATCCGCGGCGCAACCAACAGCGCCGGCATCCGCTTGAATTACGGCGCTTGGGAAGCCAAGATTAGCAACAACATCATCGAATCCAATCTGGATGGAATATATATCGTGAACTATGGTTCCGGCAATTCCGAAATCACCCGCAATATCTTCCGCGACAATACCGGATATGACATCAATCTGCCGGCGGAATATAACTCGTCGGCTGGAGTGAGTACTCAAAGCGCCGGCAACATTATCTATCTGAATGATTTCTACGGCACGCTGTATCCCTACCAAGACTATGTCAATTACTGGAATTCGCAAGAAGAGCTTGGCTATAAATATCAAAACAAAATTTATCGCGGCAAACCGGGCAATTACCAGCCCCAATGCCAAACGGAAGATCCGGACGGCGACGGCATTGGCAATGCCGCTTGCCCGATCGGCGGCTACACCGACAGTTTCCCGCTGGTCCAACCGTTTGAAAATTACGAGATTGCCGGCGGCAAAGACAAATTCGTCTATGTCGCTTTGGGCGATTCCTACCAATCCGGCGAAGGCGCGGGGAATTCCATTGAGGGCGCCGAAGAATATCTTGCCCGCGGGTACGAGCAAGGCACCTATACCGACACATTGATTGCCGGCGACAATTCTTGCCATCGCGCTCTGCAAAACTATGCCAAAATCAACAAAAACAAATTCCATCCCGAATTGAACGACGAAGATATTGTTTTGATCGATTTAACCTGCAGCGGCGCAAAGATTGAAAATGGAAGCCAGCCGCCGGTGATCGGCGATATGGCCGCCGATCAAATTGCGCCCGATTCACAGCTTCAACAAGCATTGAACAAACTGAATGACGCCGGGTTAACTCCTGCTGATGTGGACTTGGTTACCGTTGGCATGGGCGGTAACGGTGCCGGATTCGTAGAAATTATCCAAGCTTGTCTTTTGCCCAATATCTTGCGCAAAGCGTTACAGGAATATCCCAATCCTCCGGCGGAGATCAAAACTTTGGTGGATATGTTTGCTTCGTGCAAGAATATTGACGATAATTTATTTGACAGCAATGCCGCGATCAACGCGCTTTATGCCAAAGAAGTTTGGGCGCAAAATAAAATTTTGCAAACTTTTGCCAAGGCCCGCGTGATTCAAGCGGATTATCCCGACATTCTTCCCCGAAACACCAAATCGCTTTCCTATTGCGGGGGTTTGCGCAAAGAAGACATCGGCTATGCCCGCGGGAAAGTGAATGCCATCAATGAAAAAATCAATCAAGCAAAGCTTGCGGTTGCGCAAAGCAATCCGCGGCTGGAGCTGGCAAGTTTGCAAAGTTCTTTGGGCGGCAACGCTCTTTGTCCGGCCAATGCCGCAACCGCGTTGGCAAATGGCGTCAAAGAAGCCAACCTTAACGCCGAAATCAGGCGACTGCTCAATCTTGACGGCAACGGCGACGCGCAGTCCCGCGCGCTGATTGATAACTTGTTGGCGGCGTATAATTCTTGGAAGCAATGCTTGGGTGTTCACTTGAATGTATTTGACGGTGGCGCGGATTGCGATGTTAATACAGCGTTTAATCAAGTAAAAAATTTATCAACCTCATTGTTAAATTACTTAAGCAACACGGATCAGATGAGAATAATTTTAGCCAACTTGGTTGATTATTCAAATGGAAATTTGAATATACGCTATGATCGCTCAAAAGGATTATTCCATCCCAATGCCAAAGGTTATGATGTTATCGCTTGCAATATTCTGGCCGCGCACAACAAAACCGGTGCGGAAGATTGTTTGCCGTCCGCGGGGCAAGCGGTAATGGACGCGGTTAATGGAGTTTTGATCAACAATATCCCGATTGGTATTTTGCCCGGGCAAACGATAAGTCTCTACTTGGGCGGTTTTGCTCCGGGCGCAATCGTTCCGATAATGATTCTTTCCGAGCCGAAAAAAATCGGGGAAGCGATTGTCGATGAAAACGGAATTATTGATACGGAAATTCTTTTACCCGAAATGAACCCCGGCGTGCACACGATTATTTTGGAAAGCCAGAATGACGCGGGGGTGGGCATCGCCAAGCAATTTCGAGTGAATTATCCGGGATTGCCGCGCGCGGGAGAGAGTTATGGCGTTTATTTTGACAATATCGCTATTGATGAAGGAGAAAAAATTAACATTATCTACGGCGGCGCGAATTTTGGCAATTTGACTTCCGACGAAGACGGCGGGGTCTTCGTGGAATTGCCGGTCTTTGAAGGCCAAGAGCTGTTTCAAGCAATGGCAAAAAATCAAACCACGGGAGAAGTTTTGCAAACAAGCGCCGAAGTTGAAAAGCCGCGCCAATCCTTGCGGTCGCTTGCCGTCAAAACCGCTTTCATCAAATGGCAAAAAGCGAAAAATAAAAATCAAGAATTTGCCATTGCCGGGCAATTTGAATTGCCGCGAGATTTTTCAAAAGACAATTTGGCGAAAAACATAGAGTTAAAATTGATTTTTTCCGGCGGTAAAACTGCCGTTGCCAGTTTAAGTTTCAAAGAAAACAATATCTTTTGGAAATATGAAAAATTGGCCGCCGCGCAAAATCTGAAAATCAGCCGCGCGATTGTCTATTGGTCGCCGGAGAAAAAGTTCTGCGGCAACAGCAAAATTTGCGCCGCCGCGCTCAAAAACAAAAATTGGTTCTATCTGCAAGGCGAGCTGGAAAATCTCGGCTTGGAAATTGATAAAACCGGCGAGATGGAAATTGAGATTGTCCTGCCGGCAAGGATCGCCGACTTGGCCGGCAGGCAAAAATTGCCGATGAAAAAAATCGGCAATCAAAGATTTTACAATTCCGCTTGGCCGTTGAGTTTTTGGCCGCAAAACTTGGAAAGTTTCTATAAATAAAAAATATGAACAAAAAATTAAAGGTGGTTTTGCGCATTATTCTGATAGTAATTGCGGTGGTGACGGTTGTCGCGATGATTGTGTTGTTGGCGATGTTTAATCAGTTAAAACAGGGAGTAATTACGCCTTTAGCACCACTAGGATTAGAGACCTTGCCTTGCGAGCCAAAGAGCCAAGTTGAGCTTGGTTCGCCATATCAAATGAATGGTCAAGTTGCTGAATTTACTACCAATGGAGAGGGATTATACATTACCGCAAGGAGATTCCCTCATAGCGGGTTTTCGGGATCATCGCCTGGTTCTACAGCTATTTTTATGGGTGATAGTTCCGCCTTGCCTGAATATGATTCGCAAAGAGACATTACTACCAATACGGTAAAAACAATCAGTCTTTCCGAAACAAAATATGCTGAATTTGAGTTGCCGGCGGGGAGATATTGGCTTTGGTCAAGCGCGGGCGGCGATATCGTGGTCTACAGTTGCGATCCCAATGGCGTGAGCGACCCCAAGCCGGTGCGGTAGGAAATAAATTTGTTTTGGTTGGGGTTGTTGGTTTTTATGCCGAAAACAAAAAGTGAATGATGTTTTTACCAAGTTTTTTGCAAAGAGAGAGGGTGAGCCCGCTCTTTTGTTTTTTGGGGTTTTGTATTATATAATTGATTATAGCCTTGGATTATGAGGCGATTGTTTTTTTGATTAAATTTTGCGTATAAATGAAATTGATATCGCAAGGCGGAAAGAATCTATTGTTCGCGGCGGTTGTGGGTCTGGCGTTTGCGCTGGCGCCGGTTTTTGTTCGGGCCGACAGTTATGGCGACAGAAACACTTTCAATATCGATAAAACCTATGATTCCGCGGCGCGGACGAAGATATTGTCGGATTTGGTTTGGGTGGGGGACAAGATATATTTTTATGTCGACGAACAATGGTGGAACGGATTGGATTCCGCCGGCAAGCTTGAATATAGCGCGAATTTCAAAAACTTGGACGCGGAATTTTCAAAAAATATTTATCCCAAACTCACTTCGGTTTTCGGCAGCGATGTCAATCCGTCGGTCAATCGCGACGGCAAGATCACGGTGCTGTTCCATCCCATGGTGAAAGATGCCGGGGGATATATCAACACCGGCGACGGATATTCAAAATATCAGGCGCCTTTATCGAACGAGCGCGAGATGATCTATTTTAACACCCGGTTCGCCGATTCGCCGCTGGCAAAATCATATCTGGCCCACGAATTCACCCATTTGATAACTTTTAACCAGAAGGATCGTTTGCGCGGCGCGGCGGATGATGTTTGGCTCAATGAAGCGCGCGCCGATTACGCGTCAACCATTTTGGGGTATGACAATCCGTTCGCGGGAAGCAATTTTGAACAGCGCACGCGTTCGTTCGCGGCGGATTCCTCGAAAAGTTTGGTGGAGTGGGCCAACAAACCGGCCAATTACGGCGCGGCGCATTTGTTTATGCAGTATCTGGTTGATCAGTACGGCATCAAAATTCTGACCGATTCGATGAACACTAACCAGACCGGCATCGCTTCAATCGATTATGCTTTGCAAAAGAACGGATTCGATATTGGTTTTACGGCCGTGTTTCGCGATTGGCTGATCGCGCTTTCCGCCAACGATTGCCGTTTGGGATCGCGGTACTGCTACAAATATGCCGACCTGCAGGCATTCAGCATAGCGCCCCGGATCAATTATTTGCCTAATTCCGACCGGGTGTCGCTCACGGTGATGTATAACACGGATTTCTTTTCCGGAAATTGGCAAAAGATCGTGGGCGGCAACGGCAGTTTGAAGCTGGATTTTTCCGCCGCCGCCCAAGCGAAATTCCGCGTTCCTTATCTGCTTTGTTATGCCGGCGGAGGCGAATGCGAATTGGGAGATATGGAAATCGCCGGCGACGGTACCGGCGTTTTGAATTTATCGGATTTCGGCCGGCAATACGCGTCGCTGACGCTGATGCCGTTCGCGACTGGGAAAACCTCCGGGTTTGACGATTCGGCCGGGAATCAGCAATCCTATACCTTTAAAATTTCAATTTCGCCCAAGGTAATTTCGGGGCAGGATGCCGGAAGCGACGCCAACGGCGCCGCGAATATCCAGGCATTGCTGGCGCAGATTGAAGTCTTAAAAAAAGAGATCGCGCGGGTTTCGGCGATATTGGCGGCGCGGGCGGCTTCGGCAACCGCTTTGCCTTCCGGCGGCTATTCGTGCGGGAGTATAACCGCGGATTTATATTTTGGCGTTGAGAACCATAATCAGGTTTCCTGCCTCCAGCAAGTGTTGAAATCGCAAGGAAATTCGATTTATCCGGGCGGCGCGGTGACGGGCCGGTTTTCGATCGACACGCGGGCGGCCGTGGTCAGGTTTCAGGAAAAATACGCCGCCGAAATTCTCGCGCCGTTGGGATTGAAGACCGGCACCGGCTATGTGGGTTCATCAACAAAGGCCAAGATCAACAAGATATTGTCATCAAATTAAAATTATGAATCTGCAAGATTTGATCGATCAAGGGAAAGCGAAGGTCGCGATTATCGGGATGGGTTATGTGGGATTGCCGCACGCGGTGGAAATTGCCAATGCCGGAATGCAAGTTTTTGGTTTGGATATCCAGCAGAAACGGGTTGATTCCCTCAATCGGGGCGAATCGTATATCCAGGATGTGAAAGACGCGGATTTGCAAAAAATTATTGCTGCTGGAAAGTTTAGGGCCTCGGTTGACTTCTCGCCGGTCAAAGACGCGGATGTGGTGATTATTTGCGTTCCCACGCCGCTGGACAAATATAAAATTCCCGATATTTCCTATATCAGGGATTCTTCGCGCGAAGCCGGGAAATATCTGCGTCCCGGCCAGCTCATTATTCTGGAAAGCACGACCTATCCGGGCACGACCGACGAGGTCTTGTTGCCGTTGTTCGAAGAGAACGGCTTGAAATGCGGTAAAGATTTTTATCTGGCGTTCGCGCCCGAGCGCATTGATCCGGGCAACAAGCTGCCGCTCAATGAAGTGTGCAAGGTGGTGGGCGGGGTCACGCCGGAATGCACGAAATTGGCGGCGAGTTTCTATTCGCGGTTTTTGAAGCATGTGCATCCGGTGTCGTCGGCGCGAGCGGCGGAGATGACCAAAATTTTGGAAAATACTTACCGTCTGGTCAATATCTCGATGATCAACGAGATGGCGATGCTCGCGGGCAAAATGGGGATTGATATCTGGGAAGTGATTGAAGCGGCCAAGACCAAGCCCTATGGATTCCAAGCCTTTTACCCGTCGCCCAAGGTGGGTGGGCACTGTATTCCGTTGGATCCGTTTTATCTTTCGTGGAAAGCGCGGGAATATAATTTTTGGGCGCATTTTATCGAACTGGCCGGCGAGATTAACGAACAAATGCCGCATTACACGGTGTCGTTTGTCAATTCGGTTTTGAATCGGAAAAACAAATCGATCAAGGGTTCGCGGATCCTGGTTTTTGGCGTGGCTTATAAAAAAGACATCAATGATCCGCGCGAATCCGCGGCGAGCGAAGTGATTTCGGATTTGATGCGCAAAGGGGCGGTTGTCGATTATTACGATCCGTTCGTTCGGGAATTCGCGATTGCTCCGGGAAATTACTTGATAAAAAATACGGAACCGGTGAAAATGGAATCCATTGATTACAATCCGGAATCGCTGAAAAATTACGATTTGGTTTTGATTTTAACCGACCATTCCGGTATTGATTACGATGAATTGGCGAAATCAGCGAACTTGGTGGCCGACACTCGCAACGCCATAAAATCGCGGGATTACAAAAATGTTTTTTGGTTCGGAGTGACGGCGCCGAAAAACAAATAACCAAGACCATCTAAAATATGAAGTACATTGTTATCGGTACAGGCTTTATTTTCCGCAAACATTTCGAGGCGATCCGGCAAACCGGCGGCGAGATCGTTGATGTGTGCGATATCACCCACGGCCGGGGAGAGGAGTGGAAAAAAGCCGTTAAAAATCCGGACGCGGATTGTGTTGTAATTTTGACGCCGAACCATTTGCATTATCCGATCGCGATCGCGGCCAACGACGCGGGTAAAATTGTGTTGTCGGAAAAACCGCTGGCGATAAAATCAGCCGATGTGAAAGATATGGCGGCTCGAAAAAACATCTTCGCGGTTCAGCAGCTGCGCTATCATCCCGAAGTTTTGCGGCTGGAAAAGGAAATTACGAAAGACCAAAAATATAAAGTTGACATCGATATCTTGGTGTATCGCGACCGGCATTATTTTGACGGCTGGAAAGGCGATATGGAAAAATCCGGCGGCCCGCTGTTCGTGTTGGGATCGCATTATTTCGAGTTGTTGCTGTACCTGTTCGGGCCGGCTCTGGAGGCGAGAATGGATTTTTTTGACGGCAAAACAGGCCGGGGTGCGATCAAAGGCGCGAATTACGAATGCGACTGGCGGGTGTCGGTGGACGCCAAGATCGACGAACCGTGGAAGCGGGAATTTATCATCAACGGTGAAGCGGTGAATTTTTCCGCCAAAGAAAATCTGGCCGAAGAAAATTTGCACCAATTCGTTTACCGGGATTTGCAAAAAGGCAAAGGCATAACGCCGGCCGATGTCTTGCCGGCGATTGAACTGATCGAAAAATTATATGGATCCTATCATTCATAAAACCGCGGAAGTGTCGCCGCAAGCCAAGATTGGCAAAGGAACAAGAATATGGCATAATTGCCAAGCGCTGGCCGGCGCGGTTATCGGAAAAAATTGCACGATCGGCCATAATTGCTTAATTGCCGCCGATGCAAACATCGGGAATGGCGTTAAGATCGAATCAAATACCGATATTTGGGGCGGCGTTACGCTTGAAGATTATGTTTTTGTCGGTCCGTCGGCGGTATTCACCAACGACCCCCATCCGCGGGCAAAATATCCCAAAAAAGATTTTCCCGCTTACGGCGTGTGGAAGCCGACCTTGGTCAAGGAAGGCGCGACCATCGGCGCCAACGCCACGATTGTGTGCGGGGTAACGATTGGCAAAAACGCGTTTATTGCCGCGGGCGCGGTGGTGGCCAACGATGTGCCGGATTACGGATTGGCGATGGGAGTGCCGGCGCGTCCGGCCGGGTGGATGTGCGAGTGCGGCAATAAATTGGTTTTTAAAAATGGCAAAGCGGCTTGCTTGGTTTGCAAACGAGGATACTCTAAAAAGGGGATTAAGGTGGCACCCACTCAATAAAAATATGGATTTTTTTGACCTGAAAAAACAGTATCATAATTTGAAGGCGGAAATTGATGCGGCGGTTTTAAAAACGCTTGACAGCGGGGTTTTTATCGGCGGTTCGGAAGTGGAAAATTTTGAAAAAGAAATCGCGGAGTTTTGCGGCGCCAGACACGCGCTCTCATTGAATTCGGGTACCGACGCTTTGGTTTTGTCGATAAAAGCTTTGGGGATCGGCGCGGGCGACGAGATCATTGTTCCGGCGTTCACCTATTTTGCCACGGCCGAAGCGGTGGCGATCGCGGGCGCGACACCGGTTTTCGCGGATATCGAAAAAGACGGGTTCAATATTGATCCAAACGAAATTGAGAAAAAGATTACTTCCAAAACAAAAGCCATAATTCCGGTGCATCTTTTCGGCCAAGCCGCGGATATGGACGGGATTTTGGCAATCGCAAAAAAACACAATTTATTTGTCATCGAAGACGCGGCGCAGGCGGTGGGCGCCAAATACAAGGAAAAATTTGTCGGGACGATCGGCGATATCGGCTGTTTTTCCCTTTTTCCGACCAAGAATTTGGGCGTTTGCGGCGATGGCGGTTTCGCGCTGACAGATAACGATGATTTGGCGCAAAGGGTCAAGCTTTTGCGCGCGCATGGCGCCAAGCCGGAAGACAAATATACGCATTTGGCTTTGGGTACGAATTCCCGGCTGGACGCGATTCAGGCTGCGATCGCGCGGGTTAAGTTGCGGCATTTGAATGAATTCAATAAAAAAAGAATTTCCAACGCGAAATATTATAACGAAAGTTTGGATGGATGCGGTGTCGGATTGCCAACGATAAACGATGACGGATCGCATGTGTTTCATCAGTACACGATCAGGACGGCCCGCCGCGGCGAGCTGGTGAAATATTTGAAAGAAAAAGGCGTTCCGACAATGGTTTATTATTCGACGCCTCTGCATTTACAGCCGGCATTCGCTTATTTGGGTTTTAAAGAAGGAGATTTTCCGGTTTCCGAACAAGCCGCCAAAGAAGTTTTGAGTTTGCCGATCTATCCCGAATTGGATCGCGCCGACCATATATCGATTGTTTCGGGAATGAAAAGTTTTTTTGTCGATTAATTATATGGCGGATAAAAAACAAAAAATAATTGCCATTATTCCTGCGCGCGGCGGATCAAAGGGGTTGCCGGGGAAAAATATAAAACCGTTATTGGGGAAGCCCCTTATTGCCTGGACGATTGAACATGCAAAAAAAAGCAAATATATAGACAAACTGATAGTAAGCACAGATGACAAAAAAATTGCAGTAATTTCAAAGAAATATGGG